>JACMOF010000323.1 GCA_014378155.1 Caulobacter sp.
GGCCGCCGTGTCTTCTTCGGAAGACGCCCCAGGTCGGTTCGGAGCAGGCTCGCCTTGGTCGCGACGAAGCTCCGGCGCTCAGGGCAGGCGGACAAGCCGACAGGTGCGGGCTGAAATCGCCCGCACGGTCCCGAAGGGTTAGCCGCCCTTCCGCCCGCCGGGGGCCCACTTCGGAAGCGGGTTAAGACCCCGCGCGCCGATGGCTCCCGTCTGAAGGCCACGCGAAGCGCTCGTCTTCGTCGAAACGGTACATCTACTGCAAAACCTCCGGGCGGAGCCCGGGCGCTTCGCAGCCCTCCCCAAGCTCTTCAGCGGCGATCCGCGTGAAGTCCTCCCCCCGTGGGGGAGGACATTCAAGTCCCCCGAGGCTTGGCCCGGGTCGTCGGCGCGGCGGCGGCCGGGTCCTCCGGCCAGACGTGCCTCGGATACCGCCCTCTCATCTCGCCGCGCACCTCGCGCCAGGACCCCTTCCAGAACCCCGGCAGGTCTCGCGTGATCTGGATCGGCTTATGCCCCGGCGACAGCAGGGCCAGCACCAGCGGCACGCCGGCCACGGTGGGATGAGCGGTCAGGCCGAACAGTTCCTGCACCCGCACATCGACACGCGGCCCGCCATCGGCGCCATAGTCGATGGCGAAGCTGGAGCCGGTCGGCGCCGTGAACCGGGTTGGCGCCAAGACGTCGAGCTTTCGCTGGGCTTCCCAGGGGATCAGGCCTCGCAAGGCGTCCGCCAGTATCCCGTCGCTCAACGCGGCCAGCGACGAGCGTCCCGCCAGCAGAGGCTCAAGCCACTCGGCCAGGCGGGCCAGCAAGGCGGCGTCCGAAAGGTCGGGCCAGGTCTCGGGATCGAAGGCGCGCAGGAAGGCCGTCCGACGACGCAAACCCTCTGCCGCCTCTCCAAGCGGCACTGCGGCCAGACCCTCGCGCCCCACTCGGTCCAGCAAGGCCTTGGCCACCAAGGCTGGATCCACCTTGTCGAGCCAGCGCTCCTCGACCACCAGCTTGCCGAGGCGCAACAGGCGCTTGGCGCGCAGCTTGCCGCCGGGGCTGCTCTCCAACCGATCCTCGGCGGTCAGCCGGTCGGCGAAGGCCTCGCGCAGAGCGGCCTCCTCCAGAGGGGCTGCCAGCAGGATGCGGTCGCGGGCCTCGCCGCCGCCGAGCTCGCCCACCGCCAGCCAGGTCTCGCGGGCCAGGGCGTCGGTCGGCTCCAGATAGACCCCTCGCCCGCCGGCCAGTTGAAACTCGCCGATCTTGCCCCGGGCCCTCGCCACCCTTTCCGGATACGCCTCGGCCAGCAGCAGGGCGTCATCCAGCTTGACGGCGCCCGAAGGCCGGCCCGCCGAGCGCGCCCAGCGTTCGGACAGGGTTCGGGCGTCCTTCGCCCGAGGCGAGCGGTCGCGGCCAAAGTTTTCCAGCCGATGGCGCAGATCGACATCGCGGCCGCCCAGCCCGTGCTCGCTGAGCACGGCGGCGATCTCCGCGCCCCGCTGGGCCTGGCCCGAGGCGGCGGCCCGCACCACCATGTGGGCCAGGCGCGGCGCCAGCGGCATGTCGGCCAGGGCCCTGCCGTGGGCGGTCAGGCCGCCCTGCCCGTCCAGGGCCTCCAGCCGACCTAGCAGGATCCGGGCCTCATTGAAGGCGGCGGCCGGCGGGGCGTCAAGAAAGGCCAGGGCCGAGGCGTCGCGGGCTCCCCACCGGGCCAGGTTCAAGGCCAGGCTCGACAGGTCGGCCTCCAGGATCTCGGGCCGCGCGAAGGCCGGCAGGGCGCGGGTCTCCGGCTCGTCCCACAGGCGATAACAGACGCCTGGCTCGGTGCGACCCGCCCGGCCCCGGCGCTGGTCGGCGGCGGCGCGGCTGACCCGCACGGTCTCCAGCCGCGTCAGGCCGCTGGAGGGATCAAAGCGCGGCACGCGTGAAAGGCCGCTGTCGATCACCACCCGGACGCCCTCAATGGTCAGGCTGGTCTCGGCGATCGAGGTCGCCAGCACCACCTTGCGACGGCCCGGCGCTGCGGACGACACGGCGCGATCCTGTTCGGCGGGGTCCAGCGCCCCATAAAGCGGCGCGATATCGACCTCGGGCCGCCGCAGCCGCTCGCGGAGCAAGGTCTCGACGCGGCGGATTTCGCCCTGACCCGGCAGGAAGACCAACACGCTGCCCGCCTCCTCGGCCAAGGCCCGCTCCACGGCGCGGGTGACCCGTTCCTCAAATCGCATGCCTGAGGCTTGGGGGCGTTCGTCCCGGCCCAGATACCGCGTCTCGACCGGGAACATCCGCCCCTGGCTCTCGACGATCGGCGCCTCGCCGAGCAGGGCCGAGATCCGCGCCCCATCCAGCGTGGCCGACATCACCAGGATCTTCAGGTCCTCGCGCACCAGGCCTTGGGCGTCGCGGGCCAGGGCCAGGCCCAGGTCGGCGTCGAGGCTGCGCTCGTGAAACTCGTCGAAAATCACCGCCGCCACGCCGTCCAGGCCCGGATCATCAAGAATCATCCGGGTGAACACCCCTTCGGTCACCACCTCGATGCGGGTCCTTGCGGAGACCTTGGACTGCAACCTCACCCGGAAGCCGACGGTTTCGCCCACGGCCTCGCCCAGGCTCTGGGCCATCCGCGCCGCCGCCGCTCGGGCCGCCAGGCGCCGGGGTTCGAGCATGACGATCTTGCGGCCCGCCACCCAGGGCTCGTCCGCCAAGGCCAGGGGCACGACCGTGGTCTTGCCGGCGCCCGGCGGCGCGACCAGTACGGCGGCCTCGCGTCTCGCCAAGGCGGACTTCAGGGCCGGCAAGGCCTCGTGGATCGGAAGGGTCACGGGGGCGGTTTAGCCGCGAGCGCGAAAATCACCAAGCCGGTCGCCTGCACAAGCCAGAAGCAGCAACGGTTCGCAAGCGTGCTGCGGCGCAACATCCGCCCGGCAGGTCCTGGCTCATATTGCGCACAGAGGGGCGAACAATTACGCACCCCCTCCGCTTTGCCTTGACCGCGTCCTGTTAACCGGGCCACGGTCCGCAAAATTTGTCTACGCGGCCCCTGGGGGAGCCGCGGGTCTCTGGAGGGAATATGTGGCGCGTTAAGTCACTGGATGCGATTTTGGCCACGGCTCAGAAGAAGTCGCTGCATCGCTCACTCGGCCCCATACAGCTCACCCTGCTGGGGGTCGGCGCCATCATCGGCACGGGTATCTTCGTCCTGACCGCCGCCGCCTCGCAGAAGGCCGGCCCGGGCATGATGCTGAGCTTCGTGATCGCCGGGGCGGTCTGCGCCTTCGCAGCCCTCTGCTACTCGGAACTGGCCTCGATGCTGCCGGTTTCGGGCTCGGCCTACACCTACACCTACGCCGTCATGGGCGAACTGCTGGCCTGGATGGTCGGCTGGGCCCTGATCCTCGAATATGCCGTGGCGGCCAGCGCCGTGTCGGTGGGCTGGTCAGGCTACTTCCTCGGCATGATCGAGCACGCCCTGCACTTCCACTGGCCCGACGCCTTGCGAGCCGGTCCCGCCTGGTCGCTCAACGGCTTCTTGCCAGTCGCGGACTTCAGCCACGGGGTCGTCAACATCCCCGCGATCGTCGTGGCCCTGTCGGTGACGGCCCTGCTGGTGCGCGGCACCACGGAAAGCGCCACCGTCAACGCCTTCCTGGTCGCGATCAAGGTCGCGGCGCTCACCGTCTTCGTCGTCTTGACCCTCCCCCTGATCAAGAACGGCAACTTCCAGCCCTTCGCGCCCAATGGCTGGTTCGGCCCGCATGGGACGTCGGGCATGGGCGTGTTCGGCGCCGCCGCCTCGATCTTCTTCGCCTATGTCGGCTTCGACGCGGTCTCCACCGCCGCCGAAGAAACCAAGAACCCGCAGCGCAACGTGCCGATCGGCCTGATCGGCAGCCTCGGCATCTGCACCATCTTCTACCTGCTGGTCGCCGCCGGCGCGGTCGGCGCCATCGGCGCACAGCCGGTCGTCGGCGCCGCCGGCGAAGCCGTCCAGCCTGGCTCGGCCGCCTTCCAGGCGGCCTGTAACCTGGCTTCGAACGCCGATCGCCTGGTCTGCTCGAACGAGGCCCTCGCCCACGTCCTGCGTCAGGTCAACTTCCCGCTCGCCGGCTACCTGCTGGGCCTGGCCGCCAACCTGGCCCTGCCCTCGGTCATTCTGATGATGATCTACGGCCAGACCCGGACCTTCTTCGTCATGGCCCGCGACGGCCTGCTGCCCGACAAGCTGGCCGAAATCCACCCCAAGTGGAAGACGCCGCACATCGTCACCATCGCCACCGGCATCTTCGTGGCGCTCGCCGCCGCCTTCTTCCCAGTCGGTCAGCTAGCCGACATCTCCAATTCCGGCACCCTGTTCGCCTTCTTCATGGTGGCGATCGCGGTGATGGTGCTGCGGGTGAAGGATCCCAACCGTCCGCGTCCGTTCAAGACCCCGGCCATCTGGCTCGTGGCCCCCATCGCCTTGGCCGGCTGCGCCTTCCTCTATTTCAACCTGCCGCTGGAATCGATCCTGGTGCTGCCGATCTGGGGCGGGCTGGGCCTGGTGATCTACTTCGCCTACGGCTACCGCAAGAGCCACGTGGGCCGAGGCCTCCGCGGCGAGGTCCACGAGCTGGACGTCGACGCGCCGGCCACGGGCGTGGCGCCGATGCCGGGCGCCCCGGCCCCGGGCTCGCCCGACGAACGGTCTTGATCTTCGGCTGACAAGCCTTAGGTCGAACAGGCGGAGATCCTCGGATCTCCGCCTGTTTTCGTTTGGAGTCGCCCCATGGCCGAGATGCCGATCCGCGCCGTCATCGCGCCCGTGACGCCCTTGCAGCAGAACTGCACGATCGTCTGGTGCGCCAAGACGATGAGGGCCGCGGTGATCGATCCGGGCGGCGAGGTCCCGCGCCTGATGAAGGCCCTGACCGACCAGGGCCTGAC
>JACMOF010000324.1 GCA_014378155.1 Caulobacter sp.
CGAACATCGACGCCAGGGCGCCGAGCGGAACCGTCGCCTTGTAGTAGCCGGCCTGCTGGCCCGGCCCGAGGATGTTGATGGCCGCCGGCACGAAGCCCCACACGCCGTCCGAAGCGCGCATCCAGAACGCCCCGATCCCGACGAAACACAGCACCGCCCACAGGATGCGGTACTTCAGGCCCTGGGTGCGCAGCACCAGGAACAGGGCGCCGAACATCACCAGCGGGCAGGTCAGGGCGGCCAGCAGGCCCAAGGTCTGGGGGAGGGTTTGGGGCATTGGTCATGGGTCCGGCGGAAACGGCGGGCAACATCGCGGCGCGGCGGCCCATTGTCCAGCCTCGCACTAGCCGTGGCCCTCCGGAGCCTCTATCTCCCCGCCCATGCTGATGGTCATCTCCCCCGCCAAGTCGCTGGACTTCACCGCCCCCGACCAGGTGCTGCCGCTCACCACGCCCGAGTTGAAACCGCAGATCGCCGAACTGGCCAAGCTGACTCATAGGCTGAAGGCGACCGACCTGCGCCGGCTGATGCACATCTCCGAAAAGCTGGCCGAACTGAACTACGAGCGCTTTCAAGTCTTCGACCCACAGGTCGAGGAGGGGCTCCAGGCCGTGATCGCCTTCAACGGCGACGTCTATGCGGGTCTCGCCGCGCGCGAGCTGGACCGCCCGGCCCTGGAGTGGGCCCAGGACCACCTGCGCATCCTGTCGGGCCTGTATGGCGTGCTGCGACCGCTCGACGCCCTGCAGGCCTACCGCCTGGAGATGGGCGTGCGGTTGAAGACCAAGAAGGGCTCCAACCTCTACGACTTCTGGGGCGAAACGATCTCCAAGACCCTGAACGCGGCGGCCCAGGACCAAGCCGATCCCACCCTAGTGAACCTGGCCAGCCAGGAATATTTCGGCGCCGTCGACGCCAAGGCGCTCAAGTTGCCCATCGTCAACTGCCACTTCAAGGAAGAGAAGGGCAACACGCTGCGCGTGCTGGGCTTCTTCGCCAAGAAGGCCCGCGGCCGCATGGCCCGCTTCGCCATCGACAACCGCGTCGAGCGGGCGGAAGATCTCAAGGGCTTCGACCTGGACGGCTACAGGTACCGCAAGGACCTCTCGACACAGGCCGACTGGGTTTTCGCTCGGCTCCAGCCCTGAATTTATCTACCGGTGAGTTATAAACGCTCGCTGATCGCAACAGCGAGCTATATGTTGCGTTGCAGCATGAGCGGGATGCGCAAGGAGTTGCCGATGGCCGTGGATTTCGGTTTGCAAGGTCAGGTCGCGATCGTGACCGGTTCGACCAGCGGTATCGGCCATGCCATGGCCGACGCGCTCGCGGCCCAGGGCGTCAACATCGTCCTGAATGGCCTGGGCGAGATGACCGCCATCGAGAAAACCCGCGCCGGCCTGGCCGAAAAGCACGGCGCCGAGGTGCTCTATAACGGCGCCGACATGACCAAGCCCGGCCAGATCGCCGAGATGATCGCCGCCGCCAAGGCCGAGTTCGGCGAGCTGGACATCCTGATCAACAACGCCGGCGTCCAGCACGTGGCGCCGATCGAGGACTTCCCCGCCGACCAGTGGGACCTGATCATCGCCATCAACCTGTCGTCGGCCTTCCACGCCACCAAGGCGGCGATCCCGATCATGAAGGAGCAGGGGCGCGGACGGATCGTCAACATCGCCTCGGCCCACGGCCTGGTCGCCTCGCCGTTCAAGAGCGCCTATGTGGCCGCCAAGCACGGCATCCTCGGCCTGACCAAGACCGCCGCCCTGGAACTGGCCACTTTCGGTATCACCTGCAACGCCATCTGCCCGGGCTTCGTGAAGACCTCGCTGGTCGAGGCCCAGATCGTCGATCAGGCCAAGGCGCGCGGGATCTCGGAGGAGGCGGTGATGAAGGACGTGATCCTGGCCGCCCAGCCGACCAAGCAGTTCGTCACCTTCGACCAATTGAACGGTCTGCTGCTGTATCTGGTGTCCGACGCCGGGGCCTCGGCCAACGGCGCGGCCTTCAGCATCGACGGCGGCTGGACCGCGGCGTAGGTCCAGACTTTTCTTCCATCTTCCCGGCCTTCGCCGGGAAGATGGAGTGGGGGGAGCGTCGGGACCGTCTGAACTCGGAGCTTCTCCATGCCCATCGGTCCGTTCAAGAAAAAGCCCTCGGGCCCCAAGCCCATCAGCCTCGCCCTGCAGGGCGGGGGCTCGCACGGGGCTTTCGAGTGGGGGGTGATCGACCGCCTGCTCGAGGAGGAAGACATCGAGATCCATGCGGTGACGGCCGCCTCGGCCGGCGCGATGAACGCCGTCTGCCTAGCCCAGGGCCTGATCGACGGAGGCCGCGCCAATGGACGAGAAGCCGCCAAGACCCGGCTCGAACGCTTCTGGAAACAGGTCAACCGCAACGGCGGGCGCAACGTGTTTGGCGACACCAGCATCTGGACCAACGCCTTTTCCGGCGGGACCGACTGGCTGAAAAACACCCCCGGCTGGCGGATGGCCGAGACCTTCGCCCTGTCGATGAGCCCCTACGAGTTCAACCCGTTCAACCTCAATCCGCTGCACGACGCCCTGGAGGGCGAGATCGACTTCAAGGCGCTGCGCGAGCGCTCGCCGATCAAGCTCTACATCGCCGCCACGGCCGTGCGCACCAGCAAGTTAAAGGTCTTCCGCGAGACCGAGCTGACCGCCCGCCACATCATGGCCAGCGCCTGCCTGCCCCAGGTGTTCCAGGCGGTCGAGATCGACGGCGAGCCCTATTGGGACGGCGGCTTTCTGGCCAATCCGCCGCTATGGCCGCTGTTCTACGACGACACGCCCGATGATATCCTGCTGGTCAGCCTCAACCCCTTCGTCCGCGACGAGACGCCCAAGACGCCGGGCGAGATCATGGATCGGCTGAACGAGATCACCTTCAACGCGGCGCTCGCCAGCGAGCTGAGGGCCATCGGCTTCGTGCAGAAGCTTCTCGACGAGGGGCTGCTCAAGGACACCGCCCGCGGCCGCTACCGCAGGATGCTGATGCACGCCATCACCGCCGACAAGGCCTTGGCCGACCTGTCGCTGGGCAGCAAGTTCGACACCGGGTGGAGCTTCCTGACCGACCTGCGCGACCGGGGCCGCAAGGCGGCCGACGCCTGGTTGGGGAACCACCTGACCAAGGTGGGGGTGAGTTCGAGCCTGGACCTGAAGAACGGGTTTCCGTAACGACCTGACCAGGGATGACAGCGACGAGCACGGAGCCTATCAGGCCCGCCATGGCTTCTACCCCTATGTCCGAACTCCTCCCCGTACCCACCGTCGGCGTCATCTGCCTGCGTGATGACCAGGTCCTGCTGATCAAGCGCGGCACCGCGCCCCGACTGGGCCAGTGGAGCCTACCAGGCGGCCGGCTGGAACGGGGTGAGACCACTCGCGCCGGGGCCTTGCGCGAACTGGCCGAGGAGACGGGCGTCGAGGCCGTGCTGCTGGGGCTTGTCGACGTGGTGGACGGGCTGTTCACGTCGCGGACGACCGGCGAGACGACGCGGCATTACCTGATGATCGACTATGCCGCGCGGTGGGTGGCGGGCGATCCTGTAGCTGGCGACGACGCGGCCGAGGCGCGGTTCTTCACGCTGGCCGAGGCGCTGGCGGCGGTGGAGTGGGATGTGACGCGGGCGGTGATTGAGCAGACGTTTGAGCGGTTTGGGGGGTAGGGCGGAGGTCTGGCTTGCGCGGTAGCCCTGAAGCGCGGCGGATCAGCTGGGGACTCATCCCGCTGCCCGCGCCAAGTGTGCAAGGGCCGTGGAATGAGTGTGTGTGTCCCCGCCCGTGAGTGGATTCGCCGTCAGGCAAAGCGCAGGTGCGGCGATGTGTTTCCCAGCAGCGCCGCCCGGATCCGCGACCCAAACTTCGTGCCGGAGGTCAGGCGCGTGACCATCCCGGCGTCGCCGGCGCGGTCAAAGGCTCGCGCGGCGGCGGTCCACAGGGCGGTGGTCACGGGATGGGGCAGGACGATCCCGGCGGCGAGGCCCAGAGCCAGCAAGGTCCAGGCTTCGAAACGATCGATGGCGGAAGACATCAAATGGAACTTTCAAGACTGTGGAGGCGGGCCGCCACGCTGGGTGAATGCGTGACGGCCCGTCTCGGGCCTGCGAAACAGCGGCGATCGCTATTGTGCGGCGACGAGGCTCTCGATCGTCAGCCCCAGGCGGTGGGCGACGCCGGCCGCGTAGGCCGGATCGGCGCGGTGGAAGTGGACCAGTTGGCGCTGCTGGATCTCGACCGGCACGCCGTGCATGGCCGCCGCGATATTGTCGAACAACTGGCGCTGCTGGTCGGCATTCATCAGGCGGAACAGGTCGCCAGGCTGGGTATAGTCGTCACTGATCCCCCGATGGTCGAAACGGTCGGCGTCGCCCTCCAGCGGCAGGGCTGGTTCGGCGAAGGCCTTGTCCTCGACCGGTCCGCCGAAGCTGTTGGGCTCGTACCAGGCGTTGGTGCGCGGCGGACTGTCCAGGCGCATCGCGCCGTCGGCGTGCTGGGTGTGAACCGGGGCGATCGGACGGTTGACCGGCAGGGCCTCGTAGTGGGTCCCGATCCGATAGCGGTGGGCGTCGGCATAGGCGAAGATCCGCGCCTGCAGCACCTTGTCGGGCGAGAAGCCGATGCCGGGCACCACGTTCGAGGGGCTGAACGAGGCCTGTTCGATCTCGGCGAAATAGTTGTCCGGATTGCGGTTCAGCTCGACGATCCCGACCTCGATCAGCGGATATTCGGCGTGCGGCCAGACCTTGGTCAGGTCGAAGGGGTTCCAGCGGAAGGTTTCGGCCTGGGCCTGGGTCATCACCTGGATGCAGAAGCGCCAGCGCGGGAAGTCGCCGGTCTCGACGGCCTCGAACAGGTCGCGCTGGGCGCTTTCCCGGTCGTTGGCGATGATGGCGTTACCCTCGGCGTTGGTCCAGTTCTTGATGCCCTGCATCGACTTGAAGTGAAACTTCACCCAAACCCGCTCATTGGCCTCGTTGAGGAAGCTGTAGGTGTGGCTGCCGAAGCCGTGGATGAACCGGTAGCCCTGAGGAAGGCCACGATCGCTGAACAGCGTCGTCACCTGGTGCAGGCTCTCGGGGCTCAGCGACCAATAGTCCCACATCGCCGTCGGCGAGCGCAGATTGGTCACCGGGTGGCGCTTCTGGGTGCGGATGAAGTCCGGGAACTTCAGCGGGTCGCGGACGAAGAACACCGGGGTGTTGTTGCCCACCATGTCCCAGTTGCCCTGCTCGGTGTAGGCCTTGATCGAGAAGCCGCGCACGTCGCGCTCGGCGTCGGCGGCGCCGCGCTCGCCGGCCACGGTGGAGAAGCGCATCAGGACCTGTGTCTGCTTGCCCACCTCCGACAGGAAGGCGGCCTTGGTGTAGCGGGTGACGTCCTGCGTCACGGTCAGGGTCCCGTAGGCGCCCGAGCCCTTGGCGTGGACCACCCGCTCGGGGATCCGTTCGCGGTTCTGGTGGGCCAGCTTTTCCATCAGCTGATAGTCCTGCATCAGCAGGGGACCGCGCGGACCGGCGCTGATCGAATTCTGGTTATCGGCGATCGGTGCGCCGGCCGTGGTGGTCAAGGTGGTCTTGGTCATGGTCGCCTCGCCGTGTTTGATGGTTCACCTTGACCGCGGCGCAGAGATTAATCCAATTGATCGTTTCTTGCGAAGTCATCGGAAAATTCTATGAGGTGGTCGGGCGGCGGGCGTCGCGCTAAGCCTTGCCCATGAGCGAACCCGACACCGCCATCCTGCCCGACGCCGCCGCCGGCAACTGGGTCGATCGCCATGCGCCGCCGGCCCTGCGACCCTGGCTGAAGCTGGGACGGTTTGACCGTCCGGCGGGAATCTGGCTGCTGATGCTGCCCGGCTGGCAGGGCATCGCCCTGGCGGCGGCGGGCAAGGGGCAATGGCCCAATCCGTGGCTGCTGATCGCCTTCTTCCTCGGCGCGGCTTTGATGCGGGCGGCCGGCTGCGCCTTCAATGACATTATCGACCGCGACTTCGACGCCCAGGTCAGCCGCACGGCGATGCGGCCGATCCCGGCGGGGCTGATCAGCGTCAAGCAGGCCTGGGCCTTCGTGATCGGCTGCTGCGCGGTCAGCTTCCTGATCCTGATCACACTCGGCTGGCTAGCGATCGGCCTGGGGATCGCTTCCCTGGCCCTGGTCGCGGCCTATCCCTTCATGAAGCGCATCACCTGGTGGCCGCAGGCCTGGCTGGGCCTGACCTTCAACTGGGGCGCCCTGCTGGGCTTCGCTGCGGCCACCCACAGCCTGACCTGGGCCGCCGCCCTGCTCTATGCCTCGGGCATCTTCTGGACCCTGGGCTACGACACGATCTACGCGGTGCAGGACCTCGAAGACGACGCCTTGGCCGGGGTGAAATCCTCGGCCCGCCGGCTGGGCGAGGCCGCGCCCCGCGGGGTGCTGGCCTTTTATATCGCCTGTTTCGTGCTGGTGATCGCCGCGGCCTGGGTCGGCGGGGTGGGACCCGTGTTCCTGCCGCTGGCGGCGCTGTTCGCTGTGCACCTGTCACGCCAGGCGGCGGCCCTGCGGATGGACGATCCGGTCGGGGCGCTGGCCCTGTTCAAGTCCAACACCCATGCCGGCTTCGTGCTGTTCCTGGCCCTGGTGGCGGGCGCGTGGAAGCCGGCGGGGTTTTAAGCGCTACAACCACTACGGTTGTCATCCCGGACAAGGCCCATAGAGCCGCAGATCCCGGACCGCCGGAAGCGCCGGCGTCCACGCCTCGGTCCTGGATCTTCGCGCTGCGCGCTTGTCCGGGATGACAGCTAGAACGGGCCGTTGGTGTAAATGCGCTCCATGCTGCGATCCAAGTCGCTCAGGCGGCGGTCATAGGCCCGGTTCAGGCAGGCGCGGTTGGCGCCGCAGGTCCTGCGGTCGCGCAGCCACTGGCGTTGGGCGTCCTCCAGCGAACCGCGACCCCCCATGGCCAGGGTCTTGCGGTTGATGTCGTACAGCACCGACATCCGCACATCCTTGTCGTTCAGGGCCAGGTTGGCGCAGATCGCTTTTTCATCGGCTGTGCGAGCCTTGGCGCAGTTGAAACTGGCGGCCCCCGCTACAGAAGGGAGGGCGGTCCCCGCGACCAAGGTCAGGGCGAGGGCGGTGAGGACAAGGCGCATGAAGGTCTCCGAGCTGTGACGTAGCGTCATTCTGTAAGCCAGAAGCTGACTGTGGCATGGTCGTTCCATGGCCGTCGCGTCCCGTATCAAGCCGCAGGAACTGTTCACCCCCGCCGAATGGGCGCCGCTGTCGGCGCGCTCGCGGTGGAAGGGCGTCGCGCTGGTCGCCCACGCCTGGGCGGTGATCGTCGCGGCCGGGGCGGTGTTCGTGCTCTGGCCCAACCCGCTGACCTACATCCTGGCGGTGATGCTGATCGGGGCGCGGCAGCTGGGCCTGGCGATCCTGATGCACGAGGCGGCGCATGGCGGTCTGCACCCCGACCTCAAGGTCAATGACTGGGTGGGCCAATGGCTGTGCGCGGCGCCGACCGGGGCCAGTCTCGCCAGCTACCGGCCCTATCACCTGACCCACCACAAGTTCGCCCAGCAGGCCGAGGATCCAGACCTGATCCTGTCAGCCCCATTCCCCACGACCCGGAAATCCCTGCGTCGCAAGATCGTCCGTGACCTGACCGGCCAGACCTTCTTCAAGCAGCGGTTCGGGCCGCTCATGGCCAAGCTCAAGGGCCGCGCCGATGGCCAGCCCGCCGGCAGCGTGTTCGCCGGCGAGGCGGCGCGGCAGAGGCCGTTCCTGCTGTGGAACCTGGGGCTGCTGGTCGTGCTCAGCGCGGCGGGCCTGTGGTGGGCGTGGCTGGCGCTATGGATCGTGCCGATGGCGACCTGGTTTCCGCTGGTCACCCGGCTGCGCAACATCGCCGAGCACGCCCTGGTGGCCAAGGACGAGCCCGACCCGTTCCGCCATGCGCGGACCACCCAGGCCAGCTGGATCGAGCGAGCCCTGATCGCGCCCTATTACGTCAATTTCCACGCCGAGCATCATCTGTTCATGCACATGCCGTGCTGGAACCTGCCCAAGGCGCATCGCCTGCTTGTGGCGAAGGGCCTGACGGGAAACATGCTCACCGCGCCAGGCTATCTGTCGGTGCTGAAGGCTGCGTCCGGCAAGGCGCCGGCCTAGGAGCTCATTAATACCCGCCCGTTGGCGACGCCAACGGGCGGGCCTTTGCTTAGCTGCAGCTCTTGGCCTTGTGCAGCTCGGCCAAGATGGCCTTGCGCTTCACGACCAGTTCCTCGGCCTTGTCGGCGTCCATGTAGTTGCCCACGGCGGCGGGCCAAAACAGCAGCACGGCGGCGACATTGGCCCCGCTCACACCCTTGTTGTGCTTGGCCTTTTCCAGAATGACGTCGAGCTCCTTGTCCTGCGACGCGATCTGGGCGCAGGTCAGGGAGCTGTCCGACAGCTGATTGGTCGAGATCTTCTGATTGGTGGCGCACGCGCTGAGGCCGAGCGACAGACATGCAAAAATGATCGCCGTAGAGGCGAGCGGGCTATTGAACTTCATGATATTCCCCCAGGAGCACTAACAACAGCCAGAAGCCTAGCCGTGATCAACCGCTAAACGGTTGCGGTGGTTCGTCAAGCACCTTTCGGTTGTCGCAAATTTCGGTTGTCGCAAAGTCGACATGAAAGTTCTCACCATCGACCAGACCCTCGCCGGCCGCCGGGCCTTTATCGTCGAGAACACCCGCCTCCAAGCCCCGCCTCACACGCCCGAGCTCCAGCTTTATCTGGCTGACGAGATCACGCCGATCTGGCAGCTGACCGAACAGGCCCTGGCCGAGCTCGGCCTCCCGCCGCCGTTCTGGGCCTTCGCCTGGGCGGGCGGACAGGCCCTGGCGCGCTACATCCTCGACCATCCCGAGACCGTGGCGGGCAAACGCGTCATCGACTTCGCCAGCGGCTCGGGCCTGGTGGCCATCGCCGCCATGAAAGCCGGGGCGGTCAGCGTTCTGGCGGCCGATATCGACGTGTTCTGCGAGGCGGCGAGCGGCCTCAACGCCGAGGTCAACGGCGTCGCGGTGGCCTTCACCCAGGTCGATCTGTTGAACGCCCCGCCGCCGGCAGCTGACGTGCTGCTGGCCGGCGACATCTGCTACGAGCGCCCCATGGCCGAGGCGGTCATGGCCTGGCTGGCGCTAGGACGGGCGGCGGGCGCGATGGTGCTGATCGGCGATCCTGGCCGCACCTACTTTCCCAAGGAGGGCCTGGTGAAACTGGCCGAATATCAGGTGGCGACGACCCGGGAGCTGGAGGACACGGCGGTCAAGCGCACCAGCGTCTGGACTCTGCCTTGAGCCTGGACCAGAACAATCCAAGAACATCTTTAGGAGAAGTCATGCGCGAAGACGGCAAGATCGACTATATCGAATGGCCCGCTGGCGACCTGCCGGCCACCAAGGCCTTTTACTCCGCCGCCTTCGGCTGGTCGTTCGTCGATTACGGTCCCGACTACGCGGCCTTCGAGGGTCAGGGCTCGGACGGCGGTTTCACGACGCCGCAAGAAGGCGCGACCGACCGGCCGCTGGTGGTGCTTTACGCCCACGACATCGAGGCCATGCTGGCCAAGGTGGCGGCGGCCGGCGCAACCATCACCAAGCCGATCTTCGCCTTTCCGGGCGGCCGGCGGTTCCATTTCACCGATCCGTCGGGAAACGAGCTGGGGGTCTGGAGCGAGACCTAGAGCATCGCGCGGAAAAGTGGCCACCGGTTTTCCGCAAAAGCGATGCGAAAACAAAAGTCTAGAGCAAGCCGTGCGATTCCTACATCGCGCGGCTTGCTCTAGGCCTGCGCCGCTCGTCCCGGCGTTGGCCGGGGCGAGCGGTATTTGGTCCGACGGAAAAACCGTCATGAAACCGCGATAAGTCCGTCTCCTGACGATCTAGGGGATGACGACAGTGGGCGAGGCGACGCCAGCCAGGACCTGCGGCGACTGCGGGATGTGCTGCAAGCTGATGGGCGTCAAGGCCATCGACAAGGCGCCGCACGCCTGGTGCGGCCACTACCGCAAGGGCGCCGGCTGCGCGATCTATGACACCCGGCCCACGGCCTGCGCCAGCTTCTCCTGCTACTGGCTGCGGGCGCCCAACCTCGATGACCGCTGGCGGCCGGACCGGGCCAGGTTCGTGGTGCATCGCGAGAACGCCGGTCAGGGCCTGATCGTCGAGGTCGATCCGGCCTCGCCCGAGGCCTGGCGAAGGGCCCCGTTCCACGGCACGTTCCGCGATTGGGCGGCACG
>JACMOF010000325.1 GCA_014378155.1 Caulobacter sp.
CCTGACGTTGCGGGTGTCCTACAACTACAACGACGCTCAGATCAGCTCTGGCCCAAACCAGAACAGCGTGCCGACGGCCCGGATCAAAACCGACGCCTACAAGCAGATGGACCTGTCGGCCAGCTACACCCTGCCGGTTCTAGGTGGTGCGCAGATCACCTTCAACGCCATCAACATCACCAGCGAAACCCAGCGGCAGGCGTTCCAGTATCCGAACGCCACCTACACCTTCTATGACCCGGGTCCGACCTATCTGATCGGCATCCGGGGTCAGTTCTAGACTTACGCGAACCTCCCTCCCTCGCGTTCCCCAGCGGCGTGTCCCCGGACACGCCGCTTTTTTTAGTCCTCCACCTGTGGGGGAGGTGTCGGCGCAGCCGACGGTGGGGGAGTGATCGTCAGGCGGCAGCTTGTGGGTCGAACGACCCTAAAAACTCCCCCCAACCGATCGCTGCGCGATCACCTCCCCCACAGGGGGAGGACCATCACCGCCCCCTCAATTCCCTGGCGCATAGGGGAAGTTCAGGCTCTCATAATACTCCAGCGAATGGGCCGGAGCCGCCTCGCCCGCCGGCAGCGGGCGCTTCGAAAACGTCTGGAAATAGGCGATCGAGGCGTCGCGCCACCACTGGGCCTCATGGCGCTGGATGGCCAGGAAGCTGGCGACTTGAGCGTGGCGCTCGGGGTCCACATAGGGCGCCAGCGTCTCCCAGGTCTTGCCCATGCCATCGACATAGGACACGCCGCGCGAATAGTGGGTCACCATGCCGTCCCACAGGCTCACGCCCGACTTCAGGCGGTAGTCCCACGGGACATGGTGGAACCACAGCAGGTCCCTCTCATCGACCGTCTTCAGGTCCGAGAACCGCTGGGCCACCACCGGCGCGTACTGCGCCACGGCGTTGCTGCCGGTCGCCGTGCGGTCAAAGCCGACGCCATCGGGACCGGCCTTGGCGTAGTAGACGCTGGTCCAGTCGGCGCGCGGCCCGCCTGTCACCCACGGACCCGGGCCATAGTGATGGCTGCGGCCCATCTGGTGGTGCAGGCCCAGCGGGGTCATGTAGTCCACCGCGGCCTCGCGCGAGCCCATCATCATCGTCACGACCGGCTCGACAAAGCGCGGGTCGGTCGAGAAAGTCATCTTCGCCCAGTCGGCGGCGATGTCGCGGCTGGAGGCTTCCGGATCCCAGGCCAGGCGGCCGAACACGTACCAATTGGCCTGGTCGAACTGCGAGCCGGTCCAATTGCGGTCGGCGCCGATGTTGGCGACCCCGGCCATCAGCGTCTGGCGATGATCATCCAGCGCGCCGTCCACCACCTTGGCCACGGTCGAGCCCTTGCCCTTCGCATAGGTGTCCGACCGCAGCGTCTCCTCGTAGAGTGGGCCCAGATAGACGAGGTGGGTCGCGAAGCCGAGATATTCCTTGGTGATCTGGAACTCCAGGCCCAGGGCGGTCATGGGCATGGAGCCGAACAGCGGATGGAACGGCTCGCGCGGTTGGAAGTCGATCGCCCCGTTCTTGACCTGGACGATGACATTGTCACGGAATTGGCCGTCGAACGGCTTGAACTCGCTATAGCCCTGCTTGGCGCGGTCGTCGGGCTGCTCGTGGGAATAGACGAAGGCCCGCCACATCACGATCCCGCCGTGAGGCCCCACCGCGTCGGCCAACATGTTGGCGCCATCGACATGGGTGCGGCCATAGTCCTGCGGGCCCGGCTGGCCCTCGGAATTGGCTTTCACCAGGAAGCCGCCGAAGTCGGGAATGGCCTTGTAGATCTCGTCGGCCTTGGTTTTCCAGAAGGCGCGCACGGCCGGGTCCAGTGGGTCCGCGGTCTTCAGGCCGCCGATCTCGATCGGGGCCGAGAAGCGGGCCGACAGATAGACCCTGATCCCATAGGGCCGGAAGACCTCGGCCAGGGCGGCGGCCTTGGCGATATAGGGCGCGGTCAGGCTGTCGGCCTTGGCGTTGACGTTGTTGAGCACCGTGCCATTGACGCCGATCGAGGCGTTGGCGCGGGCATAGTCGACATAGCGGGGGTCCTTGTAGTCCGGCAGCTTCCACCAGTCCCACAGGGAGGCGCCGGCATAACCGCGCTCCACCGTGCCATTCAGGTTGTCCCAATGGTTCAGCAGGCGATGCTGAACCGCTGGCGCGGACGCGATGTCGAGCCTGTCGACCCCCTGACCCGTCTGCACGAGGCGCAGATAGTGGAAAACGCCATAGAGCACGCCGATGTCGCTGTTGGCCGCGATGACCGTGGTCTTGCCGACCGTCCTGATCAGATAGCCTTCCGCGCCCGCACCCTTCAGGGGCAGGTTCAGGGCTGCGACGGCGGGCGTGTCGGACGGCGTGCCCAGCAGGATCGTCGCCCCGGCCTCGCTGGCCGGCGCCGCGCCCGTCAGGCCTGTCAGGCCGCGCTCGAGCTCCGCCCGGGCGACGTTCAGCGTGGGCGTTTCGGTGGTCGCGGCGATCGCGCGCGGCGCTGGGCGCTGGTTTAGCGGGAGCGGGCGATAGCGCAGCCAGAGATCGTGGCCATCCTCGGCTCGCGCGGCGGCCGGCGCCGCGAGGCCAAACGACAGTAGACAGCCGGCCAGGCACAGGTCCCGCATCAACGTCGTGAGCCGCATGTTTCCTCCGTGGCGGCCCTGGACCGTCGTTGCAAGACGCGCGACGGGCCTTGAGCCGTGATACCGCTACCTCGTGTTACATCCGGCGAGATCAAAGGTCGAGACACGGTGCAATTATTGGTCAGACCAATGGGTTGACAACCCCCACCTCTCCTTTAGACCGATATCGCTACCATTCAGCTATCGGTAGGCTGAATCAACGAAAGCAACCCATGCCGAAGATTACCGCCGCCAAAGTCATCGTTTGCTCCCCGGGTCGCAACTTCGTCACCCTGAAGGTCGAGACGAGCGACGGCTTGCACGGGATCGGCGACGCGACGCTCAACGGCCGCGAATTGGCGGTGGCGAGCTATCTTGGCGACCATGTCGTTCCGATGCTGATCGGCCGCGAGGCCCACCAGATCGAGGACATCTGGCAGTATCTTTACAAGGGCGCCTACTGGCGTCGGGGTCCGGTGACCATGGCCGCTATAGCCGCGGTCGATACCGCGCTGTGGGACATCAAGGGCAAGATCGCCGGCCTTCCCGTCTACCAATTGCTGGGCGGCGCCTGCCGGACGGGAGTGATGGTCTATGGCCACGCCAATGGCGCGACCATCGAGGAGACCCTCGACAACGCCGCCGTCTATGCCGAGCGGGGCTACAAGGCTATCCGCCTGCAGTCGGGCGTCCCGGGCCTGAA
>JACMOF010000326.1 GCA_014378155.1 Caulobacter sp.
CGACCTTCGCTCCGACGACAGCCTGCCCCGAAAAATGCTTCGCTACGCCCTAGCCGGGGTCGGCCCTATAGGCGTGGCCGGCGCCCAGTTCCTGATGTCCGTGCAGCTTCTGCACAGCCTGCCCCCGCTCGCCTTCGGCGCATTCTCCTTCCTTCTCGTGGCGAGCCAGTTCAGCACGGGCATATGGACCGCCCTGTTTTTCGCCCCGATGCCGATCCTGCTGTCGACAGCGGACACGGACCTGCGCGCGGCGCGTCAGCGCAGCCTCATGGCGGCGAATCTGGCGGGGGCGCTCGCCGCCGGCCCGGTGTTCGCCGCGGTCGCCTTTGTTTTCCACGCGCCGTGGCCCGCGGCCCTGGCCTTCGGCGCCTTCGGCGCCGCCAACCTGATGCGCTGGTTCGGTCGGGCGTACGCCTACGCCGCTGGCGCGGCCTGGCGCACCATGGCGTCGGACGTCCTGTTCGCCTTGGCGCTGCTCGCGGGGGTAGCGATCGCCCTGCTTCAGCCGTCCGTTTCTCTGGTCACGCCCTACTCGGCCCTGCTCGCGGCCGCGGTCCTCGGTCTCGCGCCCTTCGGCGGCGCCTTTCTGAGACGCCAGTTTCTCGAGATCGCCCCAAGGGACCTGCGGGGCTATGGCACGATCTGGCTCGGCCACGCCCGCTGGTCCTTGAGCGGCGTGCTCACGACCGAGGCGACCGGCAACGCCCACGCCTATATCGTGACCCTGCTGCGGGGCGCCAACGCCTTCGCCCCCCTGGCCGCAAGCGCTCTTCTGATGCGCCCCGTGAGCGTGGCCTCCAACGCGCTCACGGATTTTGAGCGGCCGCAGCTGGCGCGGCTGTTGGCCGCCGGACGTTTTCAGGAGGCAGACCGCGCCATTCTGTTCTTCCGGCTGATGCTGCTCATGGCCTGGGTCGGCACGGTCGGGCTGGCCGCCCTGCTGATGCGGTTTGCGCCGCAGGCGCTCTTTCCCCCTCAGTATGACCGTCCTCAATTGGCGCTGGGCGCCTGGTTGTGGCTGGCCGTCGCCTTCGTGCGGCTTCTGCGCACGCCCGAAAGCGTGCTGCTGCAGGCGAGCGGCCAGTTCCGGGCCCTCGCCCACGCCAGCCTGATTTCCTGCGGCGTGTCCGTCGCCGCCGTGACGGTGTTGCTTGTGACCGCAGGACCGGTCTGGTCGATCGTCGGTGTGCTGGCGGGCGAGATCGTCTTCGCTGTCTGGACCCGCCGCCAGAAGACGCAATGGATGGCGACCCAGCTGGCTCTGGGCTCTGGCCATAGCCTTCCGCCGCCCGCCCCGCGCTAGCCTTGTCAGGCCCCCGGAGGCGTTCCGACTTGGGGCTTTGGACCGTGGAGCGGCGCCAGGGCGGCGGTCATCGGCGTTTCGATAAGGCGATGAACGGTGAGGCCGACGCCGACGCCAGAGGCTGCGGCTACCACGGCGGGCCAGAGCGCAGGCAGGTTCAACCCTTCCGGAACGAATTTCCTGACGAGAACGTAGGTCAGACCGACGGCGAACATGTGGAACAGGTAGATGGCGTAACTGGCGTCTCCGAGGTAGGCCAGAACGGGCGGCGCCGCGCGGGTCCAGGCCTCGGGCGCCCGGGACAGGCAAAGGACAATGAGCGCGCATGTCCCCACCAGCCAGAACTCCGTCATCAGCCGGGTCTCGACGGCGACGTAGATCACCGCCATCGCGCCCAGCGAGACCGCCGAGACGCCCAGTCCCGCCATGGCGAGGGGGACCGGAAGGGAGGGCGCGTCGGGACGGGCCAACACGGCGATCCAGACGCCCGCGACGAAGGCGATCATCACGATACGCGTATAGAACTGCGCCGGCGCCCATGGAAAGTCGAACACCAGACCGAGGCCGACCAAGGCGCCGAAAACGACCGTCAGGGCGACGGCCCGGCTCCAGGCCCCAAATGCGGCGAGACAGGCGAAGACGACATAGAAAAATATCTCGTAGTTCAGTGTCCAGCCGAGCTTGAGGAAGGGCGTGATTTGGCCTGACGATCCGGGTTCGTACATCGGCACGAACAACAGCGACGACACGATGTGCCGAAGGTCGATGAGCGTGTCCTTGAAGGCCCACGGGATAGCCAGGGCCGCCAGCGCTGCGACGGCCGTGGCGACGTAGTAGAGGGGCGCCACCCGAAGAAGGCGGCGGCGCATGAACCGGACCGGATCGAACCCGCCCTGGCCGGTGGTGACCACCATGATGTAGCCGCTGATGACGAAGAACAGGGTCACGCCGAACCGTCCCCCCAGATGGGCCGCGCCGTGCGCCGCCGGAGAGGGATGAACAATCGCGTGCGTGACCACCACCATGACGGCCGCGATGGCCCGGGCCCATTGAAGGCCGATCAACTTCTTCATTCACGACCGGAGCGCGTGGAGTCCAGATAGGCGCGCAGCCTGTCGGTGAACGCCGGTGAGGCATGGGCGGTGATTCCGCTCGGTCGGCTCAGGTTCCTGAACTGCGACAACCGGTCGGTCAACGCGCCGACATCGGCGGCGACATGGACGCCCGGCGTGTCGGCGAAGCGGCGCGCGGTCGCGGCTTGGTGGCCGTTGCGATGTTCGCCACGGCCGAAATCCCGCGGCATCACGATAATGGGTTTGCCGTATTCCATCGCCGTCAGGATCGACCCCATGCCCGCGTGGCTGATGTGAAGGTCGGCGCGCTTCTGTAAATCCAGAAATGCGCCCTGATCGAGGAAGGCGAAGGCCTTGAGCGTATGCGGTCGATAGGTCGACGGGCCGATCTGGGCGATCACCTCGATCCTGGGATGGACGAGGGCCCAGTCGTCCACCGCCCGGACCAGACGATCAAAGGGCAGTTGGGTGCCGACCGACAGCAGGATCAAAGGACGGCACCGAAATAGTCTATTCCCTTGGCCGCATCGGCGAGATGCGCCCACTGGGTCAGTCGCAGATCGGCCTTGCCCTCCACCAGTCGGGCGGAAAGCGAGACCTTCTCGGAGTTGGCGACGCTGTCGATCCAGACCGTGCGCGCGCCCAGAAGGATCTTGCCCAGCCACAAGGCGACGACGCCCGGCGCCGCCCCCGTCGTGACGATGATGTCCGGACGGAATCTGATCAGGACGACCATCATCTGCGCCATCATGGGCGGCAGGCGCCACGGACTGCTTTGGGACGCGTCCCAGACGACGGCCACCGAGCGCCGGCCCATCGGGGCCCTGCCCCCGGCAACCGTGGTCACGAATTTGACGTCCATGCCCTCGAAGGCCGGGACCAGCCTGGCCAGCTGAACCCAGTGTCCGCCGGCGGACGCCACAAGCAAGACGCGATCCGCCATCCCGTCCTTTCCAGTCGCCGCAGGGCGACGCTCCGTGAGGCCGGACCCTGCCGGACTGTGAAGGTCATGGTTCATATCTGCCTATGTGTTGCTCACCAAGGCTATAGCGTGCGTGTGTTGAGAATGGATTTCGATGCCAAACGCGATTATTTTTCCGCCAGTCCGAAACATTCGGACGTCCGCCGGAACAGATAGGGCGAAGGCGTGCAATCCGAGGGTTGCCCATAGCGCCAACCGGAGCCCTTGAATCCCAGGTAGACCCGCCCGAAGACGTCCTTGTCGGCGTCCATGGACACCACCTGATCCAGGGTCCCGACGGGAAATTGTCCGATCCGGGTCCAGCTCCTGGCGTCATCAACGGATCTCCAGACGCCGTAGACCCCTTGCAGGCGTCCCGCGATATAGAGGGCCGGATAGGCCGCGCCCGGCGCCGCCTTGCCGAACGCCACGTCCTGGACCCCCGAGACGCCCGCCAGGACGGTCCAGTTCCGCCCGCCGTCCACGCTACGCCGCAGATCGGTATCGACGCCGACGCCGTCCAGGCCCGTGGTGAAAAACAGATGACCGGCCTGACCCGGGACCGCGCGCAGCTTGGCGCTCCCGCGACTGTGGGGGGCGATTTCGCCCGTCCAGGCCCGGGTCCAGGTCGCTGCGCCGTCGCGCGTGACCCACAGACCGGCCAGGGCCGCGTTGGCCCCGTCCCCCGAGTGATAAAGGTAGAACACCCCCGGGAGAACCCGGTCGGCGGCCACGGTTCGCCGGTTATCGTAGTAGTGGGCGTAGGAGCCTGTGAACGGCAGAACCTCTCCCGTCAGCGCCACCCGCGTCCAGCTCGCCCCGCGGTCGCGGGTGAAAAAGGGCGAACGGTTGTTAGCCGGCACCCAGACGATGTTGTTGACGTCGTTGGCCGAGACGGCGATCGCGCCATAGGACATGCGCCAGGGATCAGAAGCCTCGGTGCCGGGCGGTTGGGGAAGCCGCGCGAATTTCGACCAGGTTCTCCCGGCGTCGGTGCTGAAGCCCGCCAGCACCGAATCGCCGTCCTGCGCGCAGCATTTCAGCGTGTCGGAGGCGTTGGTGACGAGAAAGGACGGGTCGATCGCGCTCCAGTCGACCTGCTGGACGGCGATGAGCACCCGGGGTCGGGGGCCGTATCCGGTCGAGTATCGCCGCAGGTCCTCCCTGCGGTGGACGCCGAAGTCCCAGGCGGCGAACAGCGGGGCCTGGCCGGGCGGCGCGACGACGTCATTGGCGACCAGTTCTTCGATGCCGCGGACCTGACTCGTCCAGACGGCCGTCCCACCAGCGTCCCCGACATCGGCGAAATACACGCCGCTGCCGGCGGCGTTCCACAGCCGGTTCGGCACGACAGGATCGAACACGACGGCGCCGGTGGGGAAGTAGGCCTTGTCCACGACCTTGAGCCAGCCAGGCTCGTTGTCTCCGACGACCGCGCGGCTGGTCACGCGGGACCAATGCGCTCCCGCATCTGCGCTGTGGTAGCCGCGCCCCCCCTCGTCGAAGACATAGACTTCGCCGCTTACGGGATTGATGGCGACCGTCCCGAATCGCCTCGGCCGTATGCCGGGGTTCTGCGTCAGGTCGCTCCACTGACCCCCGGAGAACCGCCAGACCTTCTGGCCCTCCTCGTCGACGCCATAGAAGGCGCCGTTGGCGGAGAACGCGCCCTGGCGCAAGCGCAAGGGGCCCGCGGCCCGACCCCCGCCCGGGTCAGAGAACGACCGGCCCGCATCCAAAGACACCAACATTCGCGATCCCGAGGCCATCGCCCAGACCTGGCCGCCGTCCGGGGTGAACCAGACGATGATCCCGGGCGCCGCGCGGGACGGCGGCGCGCCGGCCTTGCCGTGGGGGTTCGGGACGGAGGCGACCCGGGACCACCGGGTCCCGCCGTCGTCCGAACGCCAGAGCCCGTCGCCGGGGGTGCCGTAAATCACCAGATCGGGATTGTCGGGGTGCACGGCGACGTGGGGGCCGGAATGACGGAAGGGACTGTTGGCGTCGACCTCGCTGTGCGGCATGGCCGTCTTCACGAAACGGGCGCCGCCATCCTCGGACCGGAACAGGTCTCCGGCCATGGCGAGATAGATCCGGCGCGGGTCGGACGGCGCGACGACGACCTCGTAGACGCCCGTGTTCAACCGCATGGGCTCCCGATCGGCGAGCGGCATGCTGGCGGTGGTCACCAGATCGACCCAGCGGTCCTGGCGGGCGTCCCAGAGGTAGGCGCCGTAGACATCCGAACGGGCGACGCGCGTCGCGCCGGACAAGTCCACGCTGTACCCGGTCACGAACCCCCCGCCCCCGATGGCCACGGGCCGCCATTCGTAGGCGCCGGCGTCCCAAGCGCCGACCGCCGCCGCCCGGTCGGGCACCCTGGCCTCGCCCGCAGGATCCAGACCAATGGCGATGGCGGCACCGACCCCGGCCGACAGGACCGCAGCGCCCAGGCCAAAGGCGACGGCGCCGGACCTGAGCCGTCGCGACGTTAAAGCGGTCGAGCCTGATTGCCCATTATGTTGCGGCGCGGTACGAGATCGGTTAGCCATGATGCTCTTGATACGATCGACTATTTCAGAACAGGAACTGTTTTCTAATGGTTCTTGGTCAAGCATCCGGCATGACATATGCAACAACACTTCCGAGGTGGGCCGTGCCCGCTGAAAATGACACACGCTGATCCTGCGACCGCCTGTTTCCGACGTGACGCCTTCCCCGCCTTGAGTTTTGCAATCCCGGCCCCGGCCAACGCCCTGATGACGGTTCAATGACAAATACCATCGACACCCAGACCGCAATCGACACCCGGTCCGGCGGCGGCGGCGAGCCGCTCGACATCCAGCGCCTGTTCTCGGTCTTCCGCCGGCGAATGAAGCTTTTCGCCGCCGTTGCGATCGTGGTCGCCCTCTGCGTGATGGTCGTCATGCTGCGTCAAACGCCGGCCTACACAGCCAGCGCTAGCGTCCAGATCAATACGCGCACGGCGCGGGTGGTCGAGTCCCAAGCGGTTCTGTCAAACCTGAACGCCGATACGAGCGTGGTGGACACCGAAGTCGAGGCGCTCAAGTCACCCGAACTCGTCGCCGCTGTGGTTGACACCCTCCATCTTGAACGGGATCCCGAGTTCAACACCCGCCTGGCTCCGCCTGGAACGGTCCAGACCTTGAAACGGCTGGTGGGTCTCGGTCACGCCGACCCCGTTCCCAGCACGCCAGCCGAACGCGAAGCGGAGCGGCAGGCGGTCATCGACGCGGTCGGTATGGGGCTGAAGGTGCGGCGCGTCGGCCTGACCTATTCCATGAATATCAGCTTCACCTCCCAGAAGCCGGTGAACGCCGCGCGGATCGCCAACGCCTTCGCCGACCATTATCTTTCCGGCCAGCTCCAGCAGAAATTCGACGCGACACGGCAGGCCAACACCTTCCTGAACACCCGCCTCGAAGAACTTCGGCGTCAGGTGCAGGACGCGGACGCGGCGGTGTCGAACTATCGGGTCGCCAACAATCTTCTGAGCTCGCAAGGCACGACCCTGACGGAACAGGAAATTTCCGCCTACAACCAGCAGCTTGCGACAGTCAAGGCGCAGGAGGCCGAGGAACGGGCCCGTCTTCGCACTGCGCGGTCGCAACTGGCGGCGGGGTCCAACGGCGACGACGTCGGCGAGGCGCTCGACTCGACGGTGATCCAGCAGCTTCGGGCCCAGCGGGCCGGCATCAGCGGTCGTGTCGCCGAAATGACCAGCCGGTACGGCCCCCGCCACCCCGATATCATCCGGGCGCAGAGGGAGCTTTCAGACATCGACGGCCAGATTCAGGCCGAGATTCGCCGCATCGTCTCCAATCTGGAAGCGCGCGTGCAGGTCGCCAACGAGCGCACCGCCTCGGTCGCCGCGAGCCTGGGCAGCGCCCGTGGCACCCTGGCGGTCAACAGCACGGCGTCGGTCCGGCTAAAGGAGCTGGAAGGCAACGCCGAGTCCGTTCGGACGATCTATCAAAGTTATCTGGACCGGTTCAAGGAAACCGGCGCCCAGGAAGGCGCCGAACAGGCCGACGCCCGGATCGTCGCCCGCGCGTCCATTCCGACCGAGCCTAGCTCGCCCAATGTCATGCTCAACGTCGCCATCAGCCTCGTGTTGGGCATGGCCGCTGGCCTCGCCGCCGTCATCCTGGCGGAAATGATGGACGCCGGTCTGGCGACCTCGGAAGAGGTCGAACGCAAGCTGGGGCTGCCCGCGATCGGCTCGATCCCCCTGATGTCCTCGGTAGCGGAAGGTTCCGACAAGAACGCCAACCCGATCGACTTCGTGCTGATGAAACCCCTGTCGGGCTTCGCCGAGGCGTTTCGATCGCTGCGGACGTCGATCACCTATTCGGTCAGCGGACAGGCCGGCAAAGTCGTAGTTCTGACCTCAGCCCTTCCGGCCGAAGGCAAAACCACGACGTCGATCGGCCTGGCCCGGGTTGCGGCCCAAGCTGGCAGTCGAGTCGTCCTGCTGGACTGCGACCTGCGTCGCCGGTCGGTCACGCGCGCGCTCGGCATCGCCGTCGACGACGGCCTGATCGAGCTTCTCCACGGTTCGACAACGCTTGAGCAGGCCTTGACCCTAGACCAGGCGTCCGGCTGCTACGTTCTGCCGCTCACCCATACGACCTCTTCGACGGAGGATATCTTCGGCTCCCCGGCCATGGACCAGCTGCTCAAACAGCTGCGGACCTCGTTTGACCTCGTTTTGCTCGACACCGCTCCCGTTCTGGCCCTGGCCGACACCCGTATCCTGGCGAACAAGGCCGACATGGTGGTGCTGCTCGCGCGGTGGCGCAAAACGCCGGCGCGGGCGATCAACAATGCCGTCAAGATGCTGCAGCAGTCCGGCGCCCACATCGCCGGGGTGGCGCTGACCCAGGTCGATATGAACGCCCAGTCCAAACACGGCTACGGCGACGCCGGCTACTACTACGAGGACTACAAGAAATATTACGCCAGCTGATCCGGTTCCGATCCGTCCTCAGCGGCGGATCAGTCACCTGCGCGCGAGCGGGCCGCGTGTCCGCCGCAGTGGAACAGTGGTTGCCCGTCGCAGGTCCGGGCTGGTCCCTTCTCGCCTTGCTGCACTGCACACAAGTCGGTAATCATGGCGCGTCAGAGGGGTCTTGATATGGTTGGCGTAACACTGTTGCGGCCGAAGAGATTCGGCGACGCCCGGGGCTGGTTCACGGAAACCTATTCCGAAACAGCCGCCGCCGCCGCCGGGATCACGGATCGCTTCGTGCAGGATAACCAGTCCTTCTCGGCGTTCGAGGGCACAATCCGCGGCATCCACTACCAGAAGCCTCCCCACGCCCAGGCCAAGCTGGTGCGCTGTGTTCGCGGGTCGATCATGGACTACGCCGTCGACCTGAGACGGGGGTCGCCGACCTACGGCCGACATATCGCGGCCAAATTGACCGCCGAAAGCGGGGAGCAGCTTTATGTCCCAGTCGGCTTCGGCCACGCCTTCGTCACCCTTGGGCCCGATGTCGAGGTGGCCTATAAGGTGACCGATGTCTATGCTCCGGACTGTGACGGCGGGATCCTGTGGTCTTGCCCGACGATCGCCATTGACTGGCCCCTGCCTGCTTCCGGACCGGTCCTATCGGACAAGGACAACCGTCTGCCCCCCCTGGCCCAGTTCAACAGCCCGTTCGATTACGACGGCCGGCCGCTTGAGCCCTTCCCCGCGCTGTGAGGAAAACCAGAATGCGAATTCTTGTCACCGGCGGCGCCGGATTCATCGGCTCGGCCCTTGTTCGTCGCCTGATCGAACACACCGACCACGAAGTCCTGGTCTTCGACAAGCTGACCTACGCTGGCGTGCTGAGCTCGCTCGAACCGGTGGCCGCCAGCAATCGCTACAGCTTCGTCCAGGCCGACATCTGCGACGCCGATGCGGTTTCCAAAGCCTTGCATGCGTTCAAGCCCGACGTCGTCGCCCACCTCGCCGCCGAGAGCCATGTCGACCGTTCGATCGACGGGCCGGGCGAGTTCATCCAGACCAATATGGTGGGCACCTTCGTCATGCTGAACCAGACCCTCGGCTATTGGCGTGATCTGCCGGACGCCGACAAGGCCGCCTTCCGGTTCCACCATATCTCGACCGACGAGGTCTTCGGCTCCCTGGGCGAGGACGGCTTCTTCAGCGAGACAACCCCCTACGATCCGCGCTCGCCCTATTCGGCGTCCAAGGCCGGGTCGGACCATCTGGTTCGCGCCTGGGGCCACACCTACGGCCTGCCTGTTCTGGTGACCAACTGCTCCAACAACTACGGCCCCTATCATTTCCCCGAGAAACTGATCCCGCTGATTATCATCCGGGCGCTGAACGGCGAGCCCCTGCCGGTCTACGGCGACGGCTCCAATGTGCGTGACTGGCTGTTCGTCGACGACCACGCCCGCGCCCTGCAGGCGGTGTTCGAGACCGGCGCGCCCGGCGAGACCTACAACGTCGGCGGCAACGCCGAGAAACAGAACATCGAGGTGGTCACGACCATCTGCGCGATCCTGGATCGCCTGCGGCCCAAGGCCAACGGCCAGTACGCCGACCAGATCACCTATGTGACCGACCGTCCTGGCCACGATCAGCGCTACGCCATCGACGCATCGAAGATTCGCGCCGATCTGGACTGGACCCCGTCCGTGACCTTCGAACAGGGCATTGAACAGACTGTGGCCTGGTATCTGGGCAACCAGTCCTGGTGGCAGGACATCCTCGACGCTCGGTATTCGACCCAACGTCTGGGTGTCGCTGCGAATGGCTGACCCGGTCCACATTCTGATCACCGGCGGCGCCGGCCAGGTGGGGCGTGAGCTTCTGGCCGCCGCCTGGCCCGAAGGCGTGGTCCTCCACGCGCCGGCGCGAGCCGAGTTGGACCTGAGCGACCCCGCCTCGGTTAGGGCCGTCTTCGCCGTCACGCCCTTCGCGGCCGTGATCAACGCCGGCGCGCACACCGCTGTCGACAAGGCCGAGACTGAGGTCGCCGCCGCCTTCGCCGCCAACGCCATGGGCCCCGCGGTCCTGGCCGACGCCACGCGCGAGGCCGGTATCCCCCTGATCCAGGTCTCGACCGACTATGTGTTCGACGGCTCCAAGGACGGGTTCTACCTCGAGACCGATCCGGTCGGGCCGCTGGGCGTCTACGGCGCCTCCAAGCTCGCCGGCGAACTGGCGGTGCGCAGCGGCAATCCCCGTTCGGTCGTGTTGCGCACGGCCTGGGTGTTGAGCATCCATCGCGCCAACTTCCTCAAGACCATGCTGCGGCTTGCGGTCGACCGACCTGCGCTGCGGGTCGTTGAGGATCAGGTCGGCTGTCCGACCTCGGCGCACGATATCGCCGACGTGCTCAAAACCCTTACCGTGGCGATGATCGCGAACGCCGACGCCCCTAGCGGCGTCTATCACTTCGTCAACGCCGGCGAGACGAGCTGGGCCGGGCTCGCGCGCGAGGTATTCGCGCTGAGCGCCGCAGTCGGCGGGCCGTCGGCTTCGGTCGAGGGCATCGCCTCATGCGAATACCCGACCCAGGCGCGACGCCCGTCCAACTCGCGTTTGTCGACCGACAAACTGACGCGCGATTACAAGATTGCGCCCCGCCTCTGGCAGGCCGCGGTCGCCGAGATCGTCGCCGACCTACACGCCGAAAGGGCATCCGCATGAAGGGCATCATCCTGGCCGGAGGATCGGGCACGCGCCTGCATCCCATGACCCTTGTCACGTCCAAACAGCTGATGCCGGTCTACGACAAGCCGATGATCTACTATCCGCTGTCGACCCTGATGCTGGCCGGCATCCGCGAAGTGCTGATCATCTCGACGCCGCGCGACGTTCCCAGCTTCCAGGCCCTGCTGGGCGACGGTTCGCAGTGGGGGATGGAGATCCAGTACGCCGTCCAGCCCAGCCCCGACGGACTGGCCCAGGCCTACATCATTGGCGCGGAGTTCGTCGGCGGCAGCCCCTCGGCCCTGATCCTGGGCGACAACATCTACTACGGCCACGGCATCATCGACCTGTTCACCAGCGCCATGACGCGGACGCAAGGCGCCACCGTCTTCGCCTATCACGTGGCCGACCCCGAACGGTACGGCGTGGTCGAGTTCGACAAGTCAATGCGAGCACTGTCGATCGAGGAGAAGCCGGCCGATCCCAAGTCCAACTGGGCGGTGACGGGCCTTTATTTCTACGACAGCAGCGTGGTCGACATCGCCCGCGATCTGAAGCCCTCCCCGCGCGGCGAGCTCGAGATCACCGACGTCAACCGGATCTATCTGGAACAGGGCACTCTATCGGTTGAGATCATGGGCCGCGGCTACGCCTGGCTGGACACTGGAACACCTGACAGTCTGATCGAGGCCGCCGAGTTCGTGCGCGTACTCGAGAAGCGCCAGGGCTTCAAGATCGCCTGTCCCGAGGAGGTGGCTTTCAACAAGGGGTTCATCGGCGCCGACCAGCTCGAGGCGCTCGCCGCAAAGCTCGGCAAGTCGGACTATGGAAAATATCTACGCAACAGCGTCCTGGCCCAGGCAAGGACCGATTGATGTCTGCAGAGCGCTCGGTCTACATCCTTGGCACGCGCGGCGTGCCGGCGGCGCACGGCGGGTTCGAAACCTTCGCCCAGCGCTTCGCCCTGCACATGCGCGACAAGGGCTGGGCCGTCACCGTTTACTGTCAGGCCGACTCAGGTCCGGCGGGTCCGACGATCGACGACTGGCAGGGCATCCGGCGGGTCACGTTCGTGGCGGACGCTGGCGCCACCGGGACGATGAAATTCGACTGGGCCTGCACGATGCACGCCATGAAGGAACGAGGCGTGATGCTCGTTCTCGGCTACAACACCGCCCTGTTCAGCGCCCTGCTTCGCCTGACGGGCAATCCCCTTCTGATGAACATGGACGGCATCGAGTGGAAGCGCGCCAAATGGCCGTGGCACGGGCGCATCTGGCTCTA
>JACMOF010000327.1 GCA_014378155.1 Caulobacter sp.
AACGCCTTGATCTCCTCAAGGGTCTGGGCCGCATCGTTGGCGTGGGAGCGCTTGTCGATCAGGGCACCCTCGATCTGGAGGTAGAAACCCTTGCCCTTCGAGCTCTTGTCGCCGAGCAGACTGATGGCCTTTCGGGTCATCTCTGGCAGCGAGGGTTCCTGCGCCTCCGGGGCCGAGGGGTTTTCCTGCTTCGTCTTCTCGACGGTGAGGTTTCCCTTGTTGAAGAGGCCAAAGACCTTCTTGCCGCCGGCTGCCGCGAGGTCGGTCTTGGTGGCCGGTACCTGGCCGGCAACCGAACCGAGTACCGCGTACCCCTGCTGCTTCAGAGCGGTCTCATCGGAGGCATCGAAGCGGCCGAGCCCCCCGCCGAGGATGACATCGGCCGTGCCGTTGCGGGCGATCTGGTCGGCGATCGGGGTCACCCGGACGTCGCTGGTCGGCAGTTCCTCGCCAGTGATCTCCAAATCCTGGCAGGCTTTCGTGGAATAGACCGGCCCCTGACAACCGCGGGCCAGGGCGTGGCTCATCTGGCCCGCAGGGGTGGCGTCGGTGATCTCCGCGGTGGAGACGTTGCCGGTTCGGAAGCCGGCTTGCTTGGCCAGCTCCATCAGGGTCGGCACGACTGAGCCCTTGGCGTCGACGCCGAGGGCGGCGTTGTAGGTCTTCACGCCGGAGGACCAGGCGGTCGCCGCGGAGGCGGAGTCGGTGACGTAGTTCGGCTTGGCCGAGCCGGGCTCCACGGCGTAGGTGGAGACCGTGCCGAGCGTCGGGAACTTCTCCATGTTGAGCTGGCCGGCGGCGCCGTAGTAGCGCTGGCGGGCGGCGTCGATGTGCGTGACGCCCATGCCGTCACCGATCATCAGGATGATGTTCTTGGCCTTCTTGCCGGGGGCCGCGGGCGGCGCCGCCGGACCGGGGACCTGCTTCTCGACGATCTTCTCGACCGTCTTGGTGATGGTCCGCGTGGCGTCGGACTGGCGTGCGGGCTTGCCGTTCTTCAGGCAGGCGCGGTACTGGGGAAAGGAGAGCTTGCGCTTCGTCGCCGCCTCGCGGCAGCGCTTGTCACGCCCGGCCAGGAGGCGCTTCTTGGCCGCGGCCTTCTTCTTGGCCGCCGACAGCTTCTTGGGCGCCTTGGCCGCGTTGGCGTCAGCGGCGAAGGCGACTCCACCGCCCACCACCGGGGACAGGGCCATGAACGACATCGCGCTCAAGGCAGCTATCGCCATGCGGCGATGGGACGTGGTTGCTCTCATGGGACGGCATCCGACCAGAGCGCCCGACGGCAGACGTTGCCGAGGTGTCATGGAGTTGTGAATGAGCCGTGAACACGGGGGTCTATGCGCCAGACTCCGGATCCGTTTCGCGTCTGGGCTGCTGGGCCACGTGCGCCGTGGCGAGCTCCACCAACAGCCGCACCCCCCAGCCCGAGCCGCCGTGCGGCGCGTACGGCTTGCCCGTGTCGGCCGAGCCGGTGACGTCCAGATGGGCCCAGGGGACGTCGCCGGCGAAGCGGTGCAGGAACTCCGCGCCCATGATCGGGTGCGCCTTGCCGCCGCCCGGGGAGTTGTCGAGGTCGGCGTAGACCCCGTCGAGCTGGGAGGCGTAGTCGGGATGCAGCGGCAGGCGCCACACCAGCTCGCCGCTGGCCGTCGCCGCGGCCTGGAGCCTCGAGGCCCAGTCGTCGTCGTTGACGAAGAGCGCGGCCATGACGTTCCCGAGCGCGGTCTGGGCGCCGCCGGTGAGCGTCGCGAGGTCCACCAGGCGCTCCGCGCCGAGCTCGCGCGCGTAGGTCAGGCAGTCGGCGAGCAGCAGGCGGCCCTCGGCGTCCGGGTTGTTGACCTCGATCGTCAGGCCGTTGGCGGCCCGGACGACGTCACCGGGATGGACCGCCGCGCCGTCGATCATGTTGTCTGTCGCGCCGAGGACCGCGACCAGGTCAACCGGAAGGCGCAGCTCCGCGATGGCGGCGACGGCCTCGAGGACCGCGGCCGCACCCGACATGTCGAACTTCATGGCGGCGATCGAGCCCTTCGGCTTCAGCGCGTAGCCCCCGGTGTCGTGCGTGACACCCTTCCCGACGAAGCCCAGGCGCGGGCCGCTTGCTCCCGGGCCCGCGTAGCGGAGGGTGATGAGCGCGGGCTCCTCGGCGGAGCCCTTGAAGACGGCGGCGAAGGACCCGGTCTGCTCGGTGGGGGCTGCTGGAGGGGGCGTGTAGGGTAACCGGCTAGCCACACCACCTTGACGATGGCCAATCGCTGCGGGTCAGTTGCGTGGCTTCCAGCAATGAGGCAGCAGCTCCTCGATCCGGCTGTTGAGGTGCGTAGGCAA
>JACMOF010000328.1 GCA_014378155.1 Caulobacter sp.
CAGACCCTTGTCCTCGTCCTCTTCCAGGATCGAGTAGGTCGCGCCTTCGAGGTCGGGATGGTTGTCGATGGCGTCTGCGGCGGCTTCGGCGACGGCGCGCGCGCCGCGGGCGACGATCTGCTGGGGCGTGTAGTCGGTCATGGCGCTTCCGTAGCGGTCCAGAGCAAGCGGCGCGATACAGAAATCGCACGGCTTACTCTAGATTTCTGTTTTCGCACCGTTTTCGCGGAAAACTGGGTCCCACTTTTCCGCACGGTGCTTCACGCGCCGAAAGGCGAGACCGAGCGCTTGCCAAATGTCGAGGCGCGGCCCTCGTCGGTCGCCCAGATCTCGACCGTCGGCTCGCCCGACGCCAGAGACCAGGCCAGCGGCGGCGGCTGGAGAGCGATCGAGGGCAGGGCCCATCTGGCGGCGCCGAGATCGGCGAGCACCGGTCCCGGCAGGCTGGTCACCGCAACGCAGGCCAGAGCCCAGGCGATGCCGTTACGCTCCAGGATGAAGCTCTCGGAGAGGGTGGTCGTCAGGAAGATCACCAAGAAGAGCGGTGTCCAGTAGCCGTCGCGCAGGCGCTGGAAGCGGAACAGGCCGACCAGCAGGGCGCTGCCCAGCACCAGGGCGCAGAGGCCCACGCCGATCCAACCCAGCTGCGCCAGGATATCGAGCCAGCCGTTGTGGGCGGTGGACACCAGCCAACCGGTCTCCTTGCGGATCCAGTTCGCGGGCGCGGATTCAAGGGTCCAGAAGACCGCATAGCCCTAGCCGGTCATCGGTTGCTTGGCCGATTGGCGAAGCACTGCGGCCCAGATGTCGGTGCGGCCGGTCAGGGTCGGGTCCTTGCCCAGGGCCTTGAAGATCAGCGCCGGGTCCAGCCACATGACCATCACGCCCAAACCAATGACGGTGACGCCCAGCCATAGCAGGATAATCGCCGTGGCCGGCCCGCGCCGGGTGATGGCCAGCATCGCCGAGCCCCCCAGGGCCAGCATCAGCGCCAAGAGCGAGGTCTTGGACTTGGTCGCCGGGAGGAGCGGGCTTAGGAGCTTGACGCCGCCATCGCGACCGGGGCGGGGGTCGCCACCGGCGGTTCGGGCGCTTGCGACGCCTCAGGCGCGGGCGGCGCATCCTCTGGCAGGCGCGTGTTCAATATATCGCCGCCGGTCGACGCCCAGCTGCGTTCCGCGGGCTCGGCCATGCGCGCCGGCTGAACATGTGGCTCGGGTTCGCGCCAAGCCGGCGCGGTATATTCCGGGACCTCGTACGAGGCCACCAGCACCGGCGGCGGATCCATGCGCTGGGCGTCCAGGAAGTCGGTGCCGATCACGTAGTCGGGGACCTTGCCGCTGGGCCAGGCGATAGGCTCGGCCTCGGCATATTGGCTGTCGTAGGAGGGGACGGATTCGATAAACGGTTCATCCTGCGGGCCAGTCTTCAGCGCGATACCGCCGGTCAGGCCGATGGCCAACGCGACGACAGCGCCGATCATTGGGGTGCGGTGCTGGAGGAGGAAATCTTGCGCGTCCATATCCATGAAGCGCACTAAGCCACAATTCGTTCGATCCCACAGTGACGATTGCTAGGCTGCCACTCGTCCAGACGGGAAATGCCACCATGCAACGCCGCCACATGCTTCGCCAACGCGCTTCTGGAGGTCATGCGCGCCTCGGGGATCGCCATGGCCAGCAGCATCCCCGCCGCCACGCCGCCTTCCTCGCCGCCTTCGCGGGGAGTTTGGCCATGTGGTGGATATATTTCTCGTTCACCGCCGAGGCCGCCAGCGAGGCGATCAGCCACGCCAAGGACCCCGGCGCGGTGGGGCGCGCCGCCTATACCTAAAGCCACCTGCTGCCGATCGCCGGCATCATCGTCACGGCTGTGGCGGAGGAGCGGGTGCTACACCACCTGCTGGGCCATGCTGACCTGAAGACCGCCGCCGCCCTGATCGGCGGGCCGTTCCTGTGCATGCTGGGCGGGCTACTGTTCAAGAAGGCGGTGTTCCGCCTGTGGTCGCCGTCGCGCGGGGCGAGGTTGGTGGGGTTGGCGGCGCTGGCTCCGCTGAGTCTGTCCATGAGCCCGCTGGTGCTGTCGGTCGCGACGACAGCCGTGCTCGCGGGCGTCGCGGCGTTCGAAAGCCTGGCGATGCGCCGGCGCGAAAGTCTCTCCCATGGGAAGAGGGTCTCAGACCCTTAGACCCTCAGCGCCGCGTCCGTCGCGCGCACCAGCCCGTCGATGATCCCCGGCTCGGTGGACGCATGGCCGGCGTCCCAGACGATCTCGAAATGGGCTTCCGGCCAAGCGCGGTGAAGCGACCAGGCGCTGTCGAGTGGGGTGACGACGTCAAAGCGGCCCTGGATGATCCACGCCGGGATGTGACGGATTTTGTCGATGTTCTTCAGGATCCAACCGTCGTGCTCGAAGAAGCCCTCATTGGAGAAAAAGTGGTTTTCGATCCGCGCGAACGCGATGGCGAAGTCTTCTTCGTTGAACTTGGGCGGTCGGGCCTCGGGGCCTCGCAGCGAGATGGTGTCGCCCTCCCACTGGCTCCAGGCGTTGGCGACCTGCGCCTGCACCCGGCGGTCGGGATGGGTGAGGCGCTTGTGATAGGCCCCCATCAGGTCGCCGCGCTCCTCGATCGGGATGGGAGCCAGGAACCGTTCCCAGGCGTCGGGAAACAGCATCGAGGCGCCCTCCTGATAGAACCAGCGCAGCTCCTTCTGGGTCAGCAGAAAGATGCCGCGCAGCACCAAGCCTTCGACCCGGTCCGGATGGACCAGGGCGTAGGCCAGGGCCAGGGTCGAGCCCCAAGAGCCGCCAAACACCGTCCACTTCTCGACGCCCAGGTGCTCGCGCAGGCGCTCGATATCGGCGATCAGGCTCCAGGTGGTGTTATCCTCCAGGCTGGCGTTCGGACGCGAGCGGCCGCAGCCGCGTTGATCGAACAACGCCATGCGCCATTTAGCCGGATCGAAGAACCGCCGCATGGTCGGATTTACCGCCCCGCCAGGGCCGCCATGCAGGATCACCGCCGGCTTGCCGCGCGGCGCGCCGCATTCCTCGTAATAGATTTCGTGTGGGCCATCGGTGGTCAGCCACCCGAACGAAAAGGGCTCGATGTCGCGAAACAGGCTGCGACGGCCGGCGGAGGACATCACGGAGGCGGAGGCGTTACGATCCATGCCCGCGATCCTAGCCCGGTTTCGGGGGCGGTGGGAACGGCAGGAATGGGGTTCATTTCCCGCTGCCGGTCGCGTATCCGGGTTCCATGATCGATCGACTCCCTTGGGCTCCGCGTCTGCGAACCGCCTCTGGCTGGCTGGAGATCGGTCGCGGCGGGCTCGGCGCGTTGCTGGGCTTAGCGGTGACGGGCGTACTGGCGCGAGCGATGATTGGGGGCGGACCCCTGACCTCGCCGCTGCTGGTCGCGCCGATCGGGGCTTCGGCCGTGCTGGTCTTCGCCGTGCCCGCCAGTCCCCTGGCTCAGCCGCGTTCGGTGATCTGCGGCAACGTGCTGTCGGCGGTGGTCGGGATCGCCTGCGCGCAATTGTTCCCGGACCCGATGATCGCCGCGCCGCTGGCGGTGAGCCTGGCGATCATGGCGATGGCCTTGACCGGTTGCCTCCACCCGCCAGGCGGCGCCGTGGCGCTGATCTGTGGCCTGGGCGGGTCCGAGGTGACGCGCCTCGGTTACCACTTCGCTCTCAGCCCGGTGGGCCTCGACAGCCTGTTGTTGGTCGGGGCGGGCGTGGTCTTCCACCGCGTCACCAGGCGATCATATCCGCACCGTGCGCCGGTCCTGGCCGCCAGCCCGCATGGGACAGCCGATGCGCCACCATCCACGCGGGCCGGCTTTACCAGTGGTGACCTGGATGCCGCTCTGGCGCGCTATGGCGAGCTGCTCGACGTCAGCCGCGATGACCTCGACGCCCTGTTCCGCCAGGTCGAGCTGCAGGCCCACCAGCGCTTGCACGCACAAATCCTCTGCGGCGACATCATGTCGGCCGACGTCATCACGGTCGATCCGCAGCAGAGCTGCGACAGCGCCTTACGCTATATGCGCGACCACGACCTGCGCACCGCCCCCGTGATCGACGGCGATCGCAAGGTGCTGGGCTTGGTGCGCCGCGCCGAACTCCAGGCCAATCGCGATCGCAAGGTCGAGGCGGTGATTGACCCCTTCGTGCACCGGGTGCGCGAGAGCACGCCGATCCAGGCCCTGCTGCCCCTGCTGTCCAGCGGCCAGGTGCACGAGGCGGTGGTCGTCGACGCCGACCGGGTGCTGAAGGGCATCGTCACCCAGACCGACCTGCTGGCCGTGCTCTATCGCGCCCACGTTGTCGAGGCGATGGCGGCCAACAGATGATCGCAACCCGCGCCGACTTTCCGTATTCTCCCGAGTCATGAACAACCCCGAAGACCTCAGCGACGACGAGCTACTGGCGATGCTGACCCCGCGTCAGCTGGCCGAGCTGGACCGCGCCATCGCCGAGATGATGGGCCCCGAGGGGCTGGACAAGGTGATCTCGCTGCAGGTGATGGCGCAGGTGTACAGCGTGCGGGCCACCGAGCGAGACGAGGTCTCCGCCCTGGCCATGCTGCAGATGGCGGCCGCCATGCGGCGGCGGGCGGTGATTCTGGCGGGCTAATAAGGGCGCCGCGCGTCCTTTAAGGCCCGCTGCGCGAGCGCCTTGGCAAGGAGCTTTGCAGAATTCCTCATCCTGAGGTGCAGCCGCTGGCGAAGCCTCGCAGGATGCAAAGCGCTTAGTTTGGAAACCGCCGCCCGAGCCAGTCGATCAGGATTTCGTTCACCCGCTCGGGTTTTTCCTGTTGCGTCCAGTGACCGCTGCCCTCGACCAGCACCTTTTCCAGGTCCGAAATCTGGTCACCCATCCGGTCGGCCATCGCGGGCGGCAGCACCACATCGTGCTCGGCCATGATCATCAGGCAGGGTACGCCATCGATGCGGGTGGGCAGGCGCTCGGCCATCTCCCAGTTGCGGGTGAAGTTGCGATACCAGTTGATGCCGCCGGTGAAGCCGGTCCGCTGGAAAGTCTCGACGAACACCGCCAACTCCTCGGGCGCCAGAAGCTGGTTCGAGTCCCCGCTTGGATCGTAGTGGGCCAAGCCGTCCAGCAGGGCCAGCGACCGCTTCGCCGCTGGCCGCGCCGCGAAGTCGCCTTGTGTGCCGTTTGGCTTGCGCATGAAATAGCGCATGGTCTTTTCCACATCGGCGATCAGTTGAGCGTCGGCGACGGCGGGTGTCTGGAACTGGACGATATACATGTCCTCGCCGAAGGCGTGGCGGAACATTGCAATGGGATCCATCGGGAGGCGGGGGGTGAACGGCGTGTTAAGCCCGATCACCCCGGCGGTGCGGGCGGGATGCATCAGTGGCATCTGCCAGACGATGATGCCGCCCCAGTCATGGCCGCAAAATATCGCCTCCTTGACGCCTAGGTGATCGAGCAGGCCAACCAGGTCGCCAGTCAGGTGCTCCATGTCATAGGCCTCGACCGCCTCGGGACCTTGCGTCAGGCCATAGCCGCGCTGGTCGGGGACAATCACCCAGCGACCCGCCGCCGCCAGGGCCGCAATCTGCCAGCGCCAGGAATAGGAAAATTCCGGAAAACCATGACACAGCACGATCGGGACGCCCTGGCGCGGCCCGGCCTCGTAATAGGCCATGCGGACGCCGTTGACCTGCGCATACGACGGGGCGGGCAGGGCCGGAGCAAGGTGGGACATGGCATTTCCTGCTTTTGTTATTGTTGATCACCTTGCCGGTGCTGGACCGACGCGGCAAGCGGCCGATTCGTACGGTCAAGGCCTTACCCTTATGGAAAGCAGGCGTAAAAGCGCTGCCATGACTGATCCTGCCGCGCCGCTTCCCGCCGTTACCCCCTGGCGGCTCGTCCTGATGTTGGGGGCGCTGACCGCCTTCGCGCCGATGTCGATCGACATGTACCTGTCGAGCATGCCCGATATCGCGCGGACCCTGCACGCCGGGGCCGACGACACTCAAGCGACCTTGGCGGCCTTCTTCGCCGGCATGGCGATCGGCCAGTTCCTGTACGGCCCGGCGCCGGACCGGTTCGGCCGCCGACCGCCGTTGTTGCTGGGCATCGGCATCTATGTGGTGGCCTCGGTGGTCTGCGCCATGGCGCCGTCGATCCAGGCGCTGATCGGCGCTCGCTTTGTTCAGGCCCTGGGCGGGTGCGCGGGGGCGGTGATCGCGCGCGCGGTGGTGCGCGATCGCTTTAACCACGCCGACACGGCCCGGGTGCTGTCGCTGATGACCCTGATCATGGGGCTGGCGCCGGTGCTGGCCCCGCAGTTCGGTGGGGTGGTGCAGGTCTTCGCCGGCTGGCGCGGGGTGTTCTGGACCCTGACGGCGTTCGGCCTGCTGATCGGCCTGTGGATCGCGCTGAGCCTGACGGAATCGCGTTCCGAGGCCACCGCCGTCCAAGCCCGTTCGGAGAACCCGTTCCGGGCCTATGGCGCGTTATTGAGCCAGAAGCGGCTGGTCGGTTACGGCGTCGCCGGGGCCCTGAACGGCGCGACCCTGTTCACCTACATCTCAAGCGCGCCAGACCTGATCATGGGGACCTACGGCCACCGGCCGCTGACCTTCAACATCATCTTCGCCTTCAACGCGGTGGGCATCATCGGGGCCAGTCAGGTCAACCGGCTGCTGCTGCGCCGCGCGACGCCGGACCGGGTGCTGGTGCGGGCCAGCATCGCCTCGATCGTCGCCGCCTTCCTGCTGGCGGCGGCGGCGTGGAGCGGGGTGGGCGGCCAGTTCACTGTGCTGCCGCTGCTGTTCGCCGCCTTGTCGACCTATGGTCTGATGGCCGGCAACACCATGGCCGGGGCGTTGAGCGTCGATCCGATCCGGGCGGGCTCGACCTCGGCCCTGATGGGCGGGGCGTCTTTCGCGGCCGGAGCCCTTGCCTCCTGGATCGGCGGCCTTCTGCATGACGGCACCGCTCGGCCCGTGGCGGCGGTAATGTTCGCCTGCCTGATAGGCTCCAGTCTGGCGATCTTCCTTTTGGCGGTTCCGAAGGACCAGCGGACCAAGGTCCCGGCCTAGAGCATTTCCCGACCTGACTGCGTCAGGCCGTGAGCTCTAATCTTTTGTTTTGACGCATTTTTCTTCACGCGAACCGGAACCACTTCGCTCGAAAAATGCTCTAGTCGGCGGTGTCCGCAACCGCGCCAGCCCGCCAGGCCAGGATCAGCCAGCCAGCCAAGAAGCACAGGCCGCCCAGTGGTGTGATCGCTCCCAGGATACGCGGCGC
>JACMOF010000329.1 GCA_014378155.1 Caulobacter sp.
CGCGGTCGAGACCGCCGAATGCTGGAAGATCGCCCTGGACCAGGCCGCCACTCCGTCGGTGATGTGCCTGTCGCGCCAGAAGGTCCCCGGCGTGCGCGGCGACGCCACCGAAAACCTGTCGGCCAAGGGCGCCTATGAGCTGCTGGCCGCGGAGGGCGGCGAGGCCGTGGTGACGATCTTCGCCTCGGGCACAGAAGTCTCGATCGCCGTGGCGGCGCGCGACATCTTGCAGACCCAAGGCAAGCCGACCCGTGTGGTCTCCACCCCATGCTGGGAGCTGTTCGAGCAGCAGCCGGCCGATTATCGCCAGGCGGTGATCGGGACCGCCCCCACCCGCATCGCCGTCGAGGCCGCCATCCGCATGGGCTGGGAACGCTTCATCGGCGAGGATGGCAAGTTCGTGGGCATGACGGGGTTCGGCGCGTCGGCGCCTTTCGAGCGCCTCTACAAGGAATTTGGCATCACCGCTGAGGCCGTAGCGGCGCGCGCGGCAGATTGAAGGGCGCAGGAATCGGCGGCGATCCTCGCCTCTGGACGCGGCGAGCAACCCGATGCAAACAGGCGCCGCCGCCATAGGAGATGCCCTTGTCCGCCCCAGAGACCGCCATCGATGTGCCGTTCGCCGACATCCGACGCTGGATGTTCGACCAGGCTCTGCCCTTCTGGGCCGAACAAGGCGTCGATCACGAGAATGGCGGCTTCCTAGAACAACTCGACTTCGAGGGCCGCGACACAGGCGTCGATTTCAAACGTACACGGGTCACCTCCCGCCAGATCTACGTGTTCGCCCACGCCGCTGTGTTGGGCTGGACGCCCGGCAAGGCGCTGGCCGACCAAGGCGTAGCGTTTCTGAAGAAGGCGTGGCTAGGGCCGGACGGCGGCTGGGCCCGTCTTCTCAACCGTCAAGGCGAGGTGCTCGACACGACGCCGGACCTCTATGACATCGCATTCGCTCTATTTGCCCTGGGTTGGCACGTCCGCGCCACAGGCGACACCGCGTCCGCCGCCCTTGCCTTGCAAACCCTCGATTTCCTTGACGCACACATGCGTCCCAGCCAGGGTCGTGGCTTCCTGCACGAAAAGCCGGCCAAGGGCAGGCGGCTGCAGAATCCTCACATGCACCTCATGGAAGCCGCGCTGGCCTGCCTTGAGGCGACCGGCGACGCGCGCTACGCCGTCTTGGCCCAGGAGCTGGAAAGCCTTTTCCGCGACCGGCTCTTCGACCCCGAAACCCAGACCCTGGCGGAATATTTCGACGACGACTGGAATCGCGCGTCCGGTGACGAAGGCCGGATCGTCGAGCCGGGCCACCAGCTAGAATGGGCTTGGATATTGGCCAATCTTGAGCGACTGACCGGCGCCAAGACAGGCGACCTGGTCAGAGGCCTCACCGATTTCGCCGAGCGCCATGGCGTGGATCCTGAGACGGGCGTCACCTTCAACCAGGTTCGGGACGATGGCGTTGTGCTTGATCGCGGCTCGCGCACCTGGCCCAACACCGAGCGGCTAAAGGGCCATGTGGCGCGTTTCGAACAGTTAGGCGAAGACCCCCGGACGGCCCTGGCCAGTTCCAGCCGCGTGCTGCTAGATCGCTACCTGGGCTACGGTCGACCGGCGCTCTGGATGGATCATTTTGGTCCAAACGGCGAACATCGCGTGAACTTCGCGCCAGCCTCGACGCTCTACCACGTGTTCCTGGCCTTCGCCGAGGTTCTGCGGATCGAGCCGCGTCTGGCGGCGCTCTAAAGGCCCAGCTGCGTCACCAGGCTCTCAGCCGAGTTGAAACCAATCCAGTCGGCCTCGGCTTTGGTCGGGACGAAGGGCGAGGCGCCCACGCCAGCGGCGTCGGTCAATATCTGGGCCGCCGCGGCGAGATCGGTGAAGTCGGCTGGGAAATAGCGCGTCAGCCCGACGCGGGCGGCTTCGTCGCCCATCCAGCCGTCCAGCGGGCCGACGACCGCGCAGCCGACCGCCAGCCCGGCCGCGAAGATACCCGAGGTTCCGGCGCGATAGATGACCGGATCATAGGGTGTCAACAAGACGGCGCAGCCTGCCAGTGCAATGTGGAACTCCTGGCTGGAAAGCGGGGCTTCCAGCAAGGTGATGCGCGGCGCGGCGCGCAGCGCGGCCAGAGCTCGCGCGATCTCCGGATCAGGCGCGTCATCCGGGTGACCATAGACCTGGACCACAAAGCTCAAGGTCGGGTCGGCCGACAACGCCGCGGCGAAAAGACCCGGCAGGTGCTGAAAACCCTTTTGGCGACGCATCGCCCCGAAAAAGCCTACGATCCGAGGCTTGGGCGCGACCCCGGACGCGGCCTGGACTGGGATGGGCGCCAAGCGAATCTCCGCAGGCGCGAGGGGGGCAAGCAGGGTTCGCAGGGTCTCGCTGTCGGCGAAAAGCGCGATACGCGGATCGGAAGCCGGCGCCAGGGCCCGCCGGACAGCCTCGACCGCGGCTGGATCGTCGTAATGGTCATAGCGCAAGATCACCGCCAGCCGGCCCTTGCCGAACCTGGAGAAGGCCAAGGCAATTCTGGCGATTTCGTCATAGGGCGCAGTGTGAACCAACCACAGGGTCGGGCCGCTCCGCGCGAAGAGGCGCTCGTACCGCATACGCTCGAGTCGCTCCCGCAGCGGCAGGAGCCGTGCCCGGACCCGCGTCGCCAGAGAGCGATCCGGAATCGGCGCCCGCCGCGTCGGCAGAACCGCGAGAGTTTCGCCAGGCAAACCGAGCTCCTCGGTCGGCGGCGGGCAAATTACCCGCACCGTCGCCCCTCGGCTGATGGCCGCGCGCGCGACCATCAGCGTGTATTCATGCTCGTGGCCGACGCGGTTCGTCAGGCCAGGCGCCAGGATCGTCAGTCCGGACAAAGGCGCCACGTGTTTCGCCGATCACAAACGCAGGCCGTCGCCGGCTTCGGCGTAGTTCTCCTGGAACCACGCGTAGGTCTTGACCAGGCCTTCGCGCAGGCCCGTGGGGCAGTCGATGCCCATCTCGCGCATGCGCTTGACGTCGAAGATCTTGATTAGCTGACCCTCGGGCTTGTCGTGGTCCCAATTGATCTTCGCTTCGAGACCCACGACCTCGGCGACGGTTTCCGCCAACTCGCGAATGGTCGTGGTCGCTCCGTGCGAAAGGTTGACCGGACCGGGCACGTCCGTGCGGTCGAGAAACTGGGGAATGGCCCTGGCCACGTCTTCGGCATAGACAAAATCGCGCTGGGCGATGCCGCGACCCCAACAGGTGACTTCGCTCACGCCGTTCAGCTTGGCTTCGTGGAAGCGGCGCAGAAACGCCGGGATCACGTGGCTCTCGCCATTGCGATAGTTGTCGAATTCGCCGAACAGGTTGCCGGGTACCAGAACGGTCGAACTGATGCCATGCTGGGCCTCGTAGGCCTTGGCGGCGACGATACCCATCTTCTTTGCGGCCGAATAGGCGGCGGAGTCGCCCTGCGGATAGCCTTCCCACATCTGGTCCTCGCTGATCGGCGAGGTGGCGGTGCCGGGATACGAACAGCCGCCCATGGTGTAGACGATGCGCTTGACGCCGGTTTGGGCGGCAGCCTCGTACATGTTCGAGACCAGGGTGATGTTGCGCCAGTAGAAGTCGGCGGGCCAAGAGCGATTTGCGCCGATCCCCCCGGAATAGGCCGCCAAGTGGATCACCGCGTCGGGGCGAATTTTGTCGAGTAGCGCGCGGGTGGCTTCGAACTGCGTGAGATCTCCATCCACGCTGGACGCTCCGACGATCTCCCGGTCAGGATAGGCTTCGCGCAATACCGGCATCATGTGGCGGCCGAGAAAACCGGTCGCGCCGGTGACAAGAATCTTGCGTTGGGTCATCAGGCGCCTTTCGTCAGCGCATTTCGCGCGCGCCGCCTATGACAGACCCCACCGTCCGGGGTCAACGGACACGAAGAGGCGCGTTGTTGACAAGCCTGACGCGGACGGCCAATAGCCACGCGCTTTTCGACATTATTTGGAAGAGAGACATCGCATGCGCGTACTCATCACCGGAGGCGCCGGCTATATCGGCTCCATCCTCACCCCGACCCTTCTTGAAATGGGGCATGAGGTCACGGTGCTCGATACGTTCGCGCGTGGCGACACCGCTCTGGCGGCGTGCTGCCAATACGAAGGCTTCACGCCTGTGCGCGGCGACGCTCGCGATGAGCGCTTGCTGGACGAGTTGACCCCCAAGGCGGACGTAATCATTCCGCTCGCCGCGCTGGTCGGCGCCCCGCTGTGCAAGGAAGATCCGATCGCCGCACAGACGCTCAACCAGGACGCCGTCGTGGCCCTGGCCAAGCGCAAGGGCGAGGGCCAGATGATGGTGTATCCAACCACCAACTCGGGCTACGGCGTCGGCATCGCCGGTCAGTTCTGCACCGAAGAGACCCCGCTGAACCCTCTGTCGTTGTATGGCATCACCAAGATGGCCGCTGAAAACGCCGTGCTCGAGCAGGGTGGTGTTTCTTTCCGCCTGGCGACCGTGTTCGGCATGGCGCCGCGCATGCGGCTAGACCTGCTGGTCAACGACTTCGCTTGGCGCGCGGTCACAGACCGAGCCGTGGTAATCTTCGAAGGCCACTTCAAGCGCAATTACATCCACATTCGCGACGTCGTGAAGGGCTTCCTGCACGGGATCGAGAACTACGAAACCATGGGCGGCCAAGCCTATAATCTAGGCCTGTCATCGGCCAATCTCTCCAAGCTGGAACTGTGCGCCAAAATCCAGGAGCACGTGCCCAACTTCGTGTTCCTGGAAGCGCCTATCGGCGAGGATCCCGACAAGCGCGACTACATCGTGTCGAACGCAAAGCTCGAAGGAACCGGCTGGACCCCCGACTGGACGCTAGATCGGGGCATCCCCGAACTGCTGCGCGGCTACAAGACCATCCGCAACTCGCGCTACGCCAACGTCTGACCTGCAGGGCCGCGATCGGCGCTCACGCCGCTCGCGGCCCTTGGTCTCGGTCAGAACGCGCTCGCCGCCGTCTGAAACCGCGCGGTCATCGCAGAGAGCGTGTCGGCCCAGTCGGGCCGCCGTACGCCTCGCGGCGCGGGTGCGATGGCGAACACTTCCGATCCGGCATGCAGGATCGACGATATCTTCACCGCGCTTGTCTTGCGGTCGATAACATACAGAAGACTCTCATCGACGTGCAGCGCCTCGCGCTCGATCGGCACCGTAACGCCTAAATGTCTCGAACGCCTGCGGTGCGCGCTAGCCCCGACGAAGACGTGCCGGGGCGTAACCATTAGCCCCCTAAGATAGCCGCGCAGGCGCGCCACCGGCGCGGTGCCTTCCCCGGGGGTGTGCCGCCAAACCGTCGAGGTGGCGGACTCGCACCACCAGAAGGCCAAACCCTCGGCAATCAGGGAATGAGGCTGCGCGATCCCTGACACCAGAATTTCGCCGCTCACGCAATCGACGATGAAGCCGCCGCACGCCGATCGCCAACCTGCCCCCGGCTTAACGCCGAACGCCGTGGCCAGAACGCGCCCCCCCACGACCGCGACCGAATTGACGTGCTGAGTGTCGGCGCCGGTGTCGCTAGCCCGCCACAGGGTCTTGGTTGGTTTGCCGGGGCGCAGCCAAGCGATCCGATCGTGGCCGGTGTCCGCCACCACCAAGCCCCCCCGCCACGACCTTAGGTCGTGCCCGTCGGCGATCTCGGGCAGGTCCTCAGCCTGGCTCGGGGCCAGGGTTTCGTCATAGCGCGTCAACCAAGTTCCGCCGCCATAGACCTGTTCCATGGCCAGCATACCACCGGGGACACGGATCAATCCGTCGGTGCCGTTGAAGGCCGGTCGGCTTGGCACGCCGTGACCCACCCAACGAAAGTAGCCGCTATCAGGATCCAGCACCGCCAGCCCGTGTCCTGCCGGCCAAGTGTTGCAGAACGAGATTAGGACGCTACGCGACCGCGAATGGGTGACTCGATCAGCAAGAACAAATTCGCTTTCAACTAGGTGACCCGAAAAAACGCGGCCTTTATCTACCTCAAGAACGGAGGGAATATCAAAGATTGAATCCACAGTGTCTTGCTCTTCACTCAAAATAGCCTCGTATAGATACTTTTAGGTCAAACAAATCCAGGCCAGAATTGCAACCGTCATTTGACGCTCCTAACCATATCGGATAAAGCGAGCGTCGGTCACGATGTTGGGGGCTTGAGTGGCAGAAATCATTGGCATTTCAGACGTTAGCGTAGGGTACGGATCGCCGGAGGTGCCTGCGTTGATGGACTCGATCTGCAAGCTGTTCGGCAAGCGCGGCCTGCTCATTGAGCCCGACGAGATCGCCCGCCCTCCGGTGGAAATGCCGTGGGGTCCCGCATTTGAGCTCAAGCGCGTCTCGTCTGACTATCCGGACCATAGTCCGATGTGGCAACGCGCATACCTTTCGCAAGCCCTGCGCATGGTGGAAAAATACAACCCAAAGCTTTTGGTGGTTTTCGGCTCCAGCGTCTTCACCAGCCTGATCGGTCTCAAGCGCCGTCCCCAGCGGATCATCTACCATGCGTACGAATTCATCTCGAACCTCCAGGAAGCCGATATCGACGCGCACCGCCTGATGCTTGCTGACGTCGACCTGATGGTGACGCCCGACGTCGAACGGCTGGTCTATGACGTGCGCACGGTGCAAACTCAGCCGAAGGTGGCGACCGCGATCTACAATGTCGCCGACGTCAGTTATCCTGCGGCCGTGCGCAGCCTGCCGGCCGACCAGCGCAACGGCCGGTTTCTCTGGTACGGAACCCTTCACCGCCATCAGGCGCTAGCTGATCACTTCACCTCGGAACTGGTTCGCGAGTATCAGTTCGATCTGTTCGGGCGTATCACGGATCCGAACGCCGGCGAGGTGGAAGCCGCCCTGCGCGACGCGCACAACATTCGTTATTTTGGCGTGGCCCCTGCGGAAGAGTTGAATGCGCGCCGGGCCGAGAACATCTTTTCCTTCGTGTGGTGGAATCCAGAGATTTCGCCGGGACATTACTATCTCCCCTCGAACCGTTTCTTCACCTCGATCCAGGCCGGCGTGCCGCCGATTTGCGCGCCGCACCCTCAGTGCGTTGAACTGGTCGAGCGCTATGGCTGTGGCATGATCATGGAAGATTGGTCCCTGTCAGCTTTCGCCCGGGCCCTGGCGCGGGCGCAGCGGATCTATGGCACCAGCGCCTATGCGGATTTGGTCCGAAACTGCGAGATCGCGGCTCGCGACGAACTTAACTGGCCACGCCAGTTCGCTCGCGTCGAACCGCATATCCGCCAAGCCCTGGCCGGGGTGCTGTGATGACCACGTTTGAAACGATTGGCCGGATGGGCTCGCAATGCCGCGGATAATCTTCACCGACAAGCTCATGAGGTCGGGCGGCGGCCACCATCTGGAATACTGCCTGAGGTTGGTCGAGGCGTTCGTCGCCCAAGGCTATGAACCCGTCTTTCTCGCCAATCGCGAGTTCAAGGGGGCGCGCCCGCCCGGCCTGAAGGCCGTCATTGAGTTTGATTTCAATCGTGTGATCTTGGGCCAGGAGATGCGCGCCAAGCGTAAGCTTGAGCGTGAAAAGGACAGGCGTCGCCACACTCGGCGGATGCGGGAACGCTTTTATTTCTCACGTCTTGGCATCGCTCACCTGGCCCTGAACGAAATGCGGCGGGGCGCTTCCCTGCAGTCGGAACGCGGCCTGATCGTTGGCGCCTTTCTGATCGGTGCAGCCGCCTTGGCCGTGCGCCTCATCGGACTCGTCGTCTGGGTGATGACTTGGCCCTATCGCGTCGCGATGCGTGGCCTGCAGTGGCTGTCTGCCCGCGGTCGCCGGACGCGCCTCGCCAACGCACTGCGCGCCCGCTGGGAAGTGCTGACGGCGCGCCTGGCGGTGAAGGAACCCCTCAGGCTCCTTCGCGCGGTCTTACAGTCACGGGACGGGCCGGAACAGGCGCTGGTCGCCTCGATCGGACGCGCCCTCACGCGCCTTGAGCCGACAGAGAACGACATCATCTTCTGCACCACCACGGTGGTGTCTGACCTCAACATCTATCTGAAGGTGCTGGAAGCCTTCCCCAGGACGCGCAAACTCCACTGGAACTTCGTTTTCCGGGAACCGATCTTCCTCAACCAGGGGCCGAGCTACGTTGTCGGCCAGAACCAGCGTAGCCTGCGAACCAGGCTGATCTCCTTCGACAGCCGGAAAGACGTGCGGACAGGTTGGTGGGTCGATACTGACGAACTCGCCGAACAGTACTCGCACCTGGGTGTTTTCCAGTTCCAGGCCCTGCCGATCCCCATGCCCAAGGCCTTATCGGACTTTGTTGACGATCCGCTCCCGGACGACCGCCCGCTGACGATCGGCTATCTAGGCGACGCGCGGCCCGAAAAGGGCTATTGCGACCTCTCGAACGCCATGCGGGACCTCTCGGCGACCCATCGTTACTGGCTGCGCCAACTCTATCGGATGGCCGACTTGGACGAGAGCGAGGCGCGAGCTCTTCTCCTGCCCAACCGTCCCTCGCCCGATGCGCGCGACGCGATGCTCAAGCGGCGAACCGCCCATCGCTACGAAATCGACCGCGCGAAGCTGAGGTCTGACCCGACCGACAATCTCAAGCACGCTCCGCGGTTCGCGATGCTTGCCCAAAGCAATTTTAACGTGCCCGACGGCATCGATCAGACCCGCTCGGAGCGTTACCGCTTGATGGCGCAAGACGACGTCGGCGTGAAGCTGATCCTCTCGCCGCCCAGTTCGGCCGAATATGTCGCGAACGTGAGACGCAGCGATCTCTTCATGCTGAACTATCGGCATCCACTCTATCACGCGGGCAGCTCGGGCGTGTTTGCCGAGGCTATCATGGCTGGCAGGCCGGTCCTGGTCAGCGACGACACCTGGGGTGGCCGGCGCCTGCGCACGTCTCTCGAATATGTTACCCATCTCAAGCAATTAACCGTGGACCACCAGTCCATCGAGATCGAGATCGCCGCGTCAAAGCATTCGTCGTACGGCCTGACCTGGCGAGTCCTGCCCAGAACGGTCAGCCACCTTGTTTCAGTCTGCGACTTCGCGCAGCGCGCGGTCACTGATCAGTTGGCCTGGGTCGCGGAGTTCCGCACCGTCGACGGAACTGTCATCCTTCGCCGTCGCCTCCTGTGCAGCCGCCAGGGCGCCGCCGTCGCCATCGTGGAAGTCCCCGAACAAGCCGTCCTGGTGCGGTCGCGTATTGAGCGCTTGAACCCGCTGTTGCAGCCCAGCGACTGGTCCGTGCGCACCTTCGGCCTTGACCTGCGCGCGTTCGACGCCCCATTGGCGGCGGTCGGCATGGTGGTCAGCGATCCGGAAGAAATCGCGCCGGCCCTCGCCGAGATCGGTCGCCACTATGCCCACTACAGGCAAGGGGCGGCGAGCTTCGCCAGATCATGGGCCGCCGAGAACGACGCCAATCTTCTCGCCAAGCAGGTGGTGGATCACGCCCGCGACCTGCTCCTGCCAGCGGCCCCAGAGCCCGCGGCGGAGCCCAAGCTGCTCGATAACGCCGCCTGATCCGCGTCCCGCCCAGCAATCGCCGTCCAGCGGATATCCAGATGACCCATCAAACGATCCTCGTCACCGGCGCTACCGGCCTGCTCGGCCGGCACGTGGTGCCCCTCCTCGAGCAGCGTTTTTCAGATCGGACCATTATGGCGGTCGGTTCGGAGGCAGGGGACCTGTCGCGCCTCGACCATGCGCTGGGCCTGATCCGCGATACCCGGCCCGACTGCATCGTGCACCTCGCGGCTTACGGAGGCGGTCAAGAGTTCAACCGGGCCTGGACCGCCGACTGTCTGTTTCAGAACGCGTCGATGACCTTGAATCTGTATGAGGCCGCCAGCCAAAACGGGGTCAAGAAGATCGTCTATCCGGTGTCCTTCGACAGTTACCCTGCGCGGTGCCTCTCCCCCGTGGCGGAAAGCCAGCTGTGGGCCGGCTACAACCCGGCCAACTACGCCGGTCACGCCATTGGCAAGCGCCTCGGCGCTGCCGCAGCCGACGTCTATCGCTACCAATATGGAATGGACAGCGCGGTCCTGATCCTGGGCGAACTTTATGGTGAACAAGACAATTTCCGCGCCCAGGAAACCGCCACGGTCGCCTCGATCATCCGCTGCATGACGGAGGCGGAACGGTCCGGCTTACGCAAGATCAGCCTCCCGGCCTCCGACGACGTCCTGTACGATCTGGCCTATGCCGGCGACGTCGCCGCCTTGATCCCCTGGTTCATTGATAATGACAGCCCGCGCCCGGTGAATGTTTCACAGGGCGTCGGCTATAGCGTCAGCGACATCATTGAAGCGGTGCGCGAAGCGACGGGCTATCGCGTCGAGGTCGACCTGACGGAGCCGTCGGTCGACGCGCTCTCGCCGCACCTGATGAACGTCAGCGCGTTAGCCGAGCTGGGCCTTTCATGCCCAACGCCCCTCAAGACTGGCATCAAGCGCACCGTTCGGTGGTATCTAGACAACTTGGATGCTCCAAAACATGGCTTCCGCGCATAATTTAGCGACACGGACATCTGATCTGGGAGTCTTTGGTTGATTATCGTCAGAACACCGCTGCGCATCTCCTTCTTCGGAGGCGGCACCGATCATCCGAGCTGGTTCAAGACTTACGGCCCCGGCGCCGTGCTGTCGACAACCATAGACAAGTACGTTTACATCACGCTGCGCCACCTGCCGGCGGTATTTGATTTCAACTACCGCGTCTCCTGGCGAATGCTGGAGCAGGCCGCGACGATCGCTGAAATTCAACATCCGGTCGTCCGTGCGGTGCTGACCCACTATACCGACCCGGACGACGCCGGATACGAGATCGCCTATAATGCTGATCTTCCGGCCCGGTCCGGTCTGGGTTCGTCATCCGCCTTCACCGTTGCGGCCTTGCACGCCCTGATGCGCCACCAAGGCAAGACGGTCTCCAAAATGAGTCTCGCCCAAGAAGCCATTCGGGTAGAGCAAGAATATCTTCAAGAACCAGTCGGCTCCCAAGACCAGACGGCCGTCGCCTTCGGCGGCTTGAACCGCATCGACTTCGAAGCCAACGGAGATCTAGGCGTGCGTCGCCTGGAGCTGTCCCTGAACCGGCAGATGGAGCTGGAAAGCCGCCTAATGATGTTTTTCACCGGCTTCACTCGTGACGCCAGCGCTATTGAAATAGCCAAGGTCCAGACCTTTGGCGATCAGCGCGAGCGGATGGAGAAGCTGTACAAGATGGTCGGCGATGGCGAGGCCATCCTGCTCGACGAAGGGTCCCCGATAGACGATTTTGGTCGGCTGCTACACGAGGCTTGGGTGGAGAAGCGCGGCCTGTCGGCCGGCGTATCGAGCGGGCCGATCGACCGGATGTACAACACCGCCCTGCAGGCCGGAGCCCTGGGCGGAAAGATTCTCGGGGCGGGGGGCGGCGGCTTCATGCTGTTGTTTGTTCCGCCTGAGGCGCAGCCTGACGTGCTGTTCGCCATGTCCAACCTCAAGCTCGACGATGTGCGCAGGCCAATCCACATCCCCTTTCGCTTCGAGCGCGACGGTAGCCAAGTCGTGCTGCACCAGCCCCAACTGACGGCAAACTACGAGCGGATGCCGATCCGGCCCGCGCGCGAGGCCTGATGGCCAACGCCCTCGAAGCCGCGGGCGCTACTCGCCTGGCTGTCGTCGGGGCTTGGTTGTTTCGCCCCACGCGTTTCGAAGACAGTCGAGGTTGGACCAGCGAAGTCATCACCGAGGCTCTCTGGCGAACGGCGGGTTGGCGGGGCTTTGTCCAGGAAAACCAGAACCACGCGGTGCGCAAGGGTACGGTGCGAGGCTTTCACTATCAGGCCGGCGCCAGCGCCCAGGCGCGGATCTTGCGTGTGGTACAGGGCGCGACCTATTCGGTGGTGCTGGATTCGCGGCCCGAGTCTTCGACCTATCGCCGCTGGGACGCGGCCCTGCTTACGGCGCGGGACGGCGACGTGATGTACGTGCCACCCGGATGCGCCCATGCGGTCCAGACGGTCGAGGACGACACTTCGACAAGCTGGATGACAGACGCGCCGTTCGACCGTTCAGCCGCGGCGGGCGTGTTGTGGAACGATCCCGCCCTGGCCATTCCCTGGCCACTGGGCGACGCGGCCTTGGTCGGCGACCGCGACGCGCGCTTCCCACCGGCAGCGCCGTGACCTTGGAGCCTTTCTCGTGACCGAAGTCCATTTCCGCCTCGCCCGCGACGAGCCGGGCGACGCGAAGGCCTTCCGCGCGCTCTCCAACAGCCTATACGCGCGAAAGATCGACGAACGGTACTATCGTTGGCAGTTCTTCGACTGTCCCCACGCCCCGTTGCTGATGACCGGCTGGGCCGGCGAGCGCATGGTGGCCGCCTATGGCGTTCACGTGATCTCTAGTGGGGTCGAGGTCGCCGGCATGAGCCTGGACATCATGATCGCCGACGACCATCAGGGCTGCGGCCTCATCGCCCCTCTCGCCCAAGCCGCGATCGATGAGGCCCGTCGGCGCGGCGCCCTTCGGCTGGCGGTGATCGGCAACGCCCGGGCTCGCGATGCCATGAGCCGTCGTTTGGGCTGGAAGACCTGGCAGGTGTTGGCCGACTGGACCCGGCTCACCGCCGGGACAGACTCGGCGCCGGCCGAGCCCGTGGCGCGCCCTCCTCCGGCGTCGTTGGCGCCCGGCGCGCGAACCTTCTATCCGCGGGACGAAGCGACCTTGGCCTGGCGCACGGAACAAAGCCCGCGCTACGACTATACGTGGCTAAGGGCTGGCCCCCCGGAGGCTCCACAAGGCTGGTCCGTGATCAAACTGTTCCGCGATCCGGTCAGCGGCGAGGGATTCGGCGACATCGTTGGCCTGTTCCTCTCGCAAGTCGGCGGTTCTCCAGAACCCATTCTCCAGGCGACGCTTGCCTGGCTGGACGCTCAAAACGTCGGCCAGGCTGCCTTTTATCCCGCCGGCCTCGCCGAAAACGCTGCCGCCAAGGCGCTCGGGTTCACCGCGTCCCGTCGCGAGCGCTACCTTTGCGGCGAGGGTGACGCCCCCCCCGGATTGAACATTGGAATGCTGGACGTCGACGTCTATTAGGCCGCCACAGCGCGAGGCTCAACGGGCGGAGGACGGCGGTTCGTTGGTCGGATAGGTGCCGGGTTGGGCTGGAATATCCTTCATGACGGCGGGACGCTCCCTCGTGGGAGCGGGCTCTGGAACCCACGGCTTGAAGATCAAGACCAGGGCAACCGCAAGCATGAAGACCGCGAGGACCGCCCATTCCTTTTTCTTCCACGACGAGCGCTGACGCGGAACAGTCGGTTCAGGGTCGGACATAGGGCGGTTCTCCACTCCGTCCGAAACGAACTCGCCGCATGTTCGATGCATGATTTCCGGATGAATGTTCACGCCGGGCTGGTTGTCCGTGACCGTCGGTCGTAATGGGCGTCTTGTCACCGAAAGCTGACGACCGCCCGGCGCCTGAGGAGGCTCGAACTGAACCGATATCTCGGTGGTTCGACCTCCCCCGGAGCGGGGCTTTTACGTCTTGGAGACTCGCATATACAGGCGGCCGATTGAGAAGAAACCCAGGCTTTCAAACGTGTAGCCGGACGTCGGCGCCCATTCGAAAAAGGCCTTGGTCTCACCCTTTTCCGGATTGAAGGTCCAATCGTCGAAAACCAGGATCGCGCCGTCAACCAATTTTCCGCTCAGGTAGGACAGGGTATCGACGGCGGATTCGTACAGGTCTCCGTCGACGCGGGCATAGGCGATCTGGTCCACTTGGGCTTCGGGCAAGCCGATCGTGTCGCAGAACCAACCTTTGATGAGCTTGAGGTGCGGCCGCTCGGCCAGGCGGAGACGCTGAGAAACCTGGGTCAGCGGCGCATTATATTCGCCTTCCGCCCAGCCCATGCCTTCATCGGCTTCCGTCGGGGCTGGAAGACCCTCGAAGCTGTCGAAACCCAACACGGGACGGGCCATGCCCATCCCGTCCATGGTGTTCATCAGGAACTCCAACCAACGGCCCTCGAAGACGCCGAACTCGACGATAGCGCCGGGGACCTGCTCTTCATGCAATTGCTTCAGCAGAGCCGCAGCGTATTCGCGCTCCACCACACACATGGCATCGTTGATGCGAGCGCCCCACATCGTACCGATGGGGAAACTCGAAGCTGGCCATGTATTCGGGGCAAAGGTGCAGCCCGTCATTAGACTGGAGGCGATTTGTTCGTAACTCATACTGGTATTGCTCCAAACGATTGGATCCGAATGACCGGGCGGATTCCGAAATTTTTGCCGCAAAAGCTCTAGGCGATGGGAGAAAGATTTGCCCAAGAGCTTACCACCCCGACTTTACGGATTCCACGACCTTAGCCAAGTCCTCGTCACTGAGGTCTTCGTGAATCGGAATATGGATCTGTTCGGCGTCAAAACGGGCAGCGCCTTCAAGATCTTCACGCAATCCGCCCAAGATCGGGTGCTTATCGATGCGGCGATCCACGACGGTGATCGGGACGTCGCGCGACTTCATCGCCCGCCCGAAGTCTTCACGTCGCTCGACCAGGATCGGGAACAGCCAGAACCCCCCCTCGCTGTCGGCACGGCGGCGAATGTGGCGCAGGCCAGCGACCTGAGCCAGTTCGTGCAGATAGGTTGCCCCGATCTCGCGGCGGCGGCTCAGTCGGGCTGGGTGGTCAGGCAAATTCCCGACGCCCAAGGCAGCGGCGATATTGTTCATGTGGTACTTGTAGCCGAGGATGTCGATCGCCACGCTGCGCTCGCCGATGTCAGTGACCGGCGTGCGGGTCTTGTCGATCCCGAACCAGCGCCGGCGGGTGAGCAGGATGGCGTCCTCCTCGGACTGGACGGCGATCGCGCCGCCATCTCCCGTGGTCATCCCCTTGATCGCCTGGAACGAGAAACAGGTCAGGCGCGACAGCGTACCGACCATCCGGCCTTTGTAGACCGCTCCGAATGCGTGAGCCGCATCCTCGATAACGGCGATCCCCGCTTCGGTGGCGATCGCGTTCAACGTATCCATGTCGCAAGGCTCGCCGCCCCAGTGCACCGGAATGACGGCCTTGGTGCGCGCCGTGATCTTGCGCCGCACCGAGGCCGGGTCGATATTTCCCGTCTCAGGGTCGATATCGGCGAAAACCGGGGTCGCCCCCGCATGCAGGACAACCAGGCCGGTGGCCACAAAGGTTTGAGGCGGAATGATCACCTCGTCACCCGGTCCAATTCCCAGATGGATCAACGCCAGATGTAGCGCCGAGGTCGCGCTGTTGGTGGTCACGACGTGCGGGGCGCCGAGATAATCAACTAGATCCGCCTCGAACTCCTTGACGACCGCCCCCTCGTTTAGGAAGCCGGACCGAAGAACCTGGACGACCCGCTCAATTGCTTCATCTGACACTTTTGTAGTGAAGAAATTCATGGCACGATCCACTGGCGCGCCGGCTTGTCCGGCCTGGGTTTCGTGCACGTGCCACATCGCGGACGACGTGACAATCGGTGGC
>JACMOF010000330.1 GCA_014378155.1 Caulobacter sp.
ATAGGGCCTGGGGCCGCGTCACAGCGACGCTATGATCGGACGTTCAGTCGAGCCAATATTCAGCGACATCGCCCTCGCGCAGAAGGATTTCCAACTGCTTGCGCTTGAGGATCATGCGGTTGTGACGGCGGACCACTTCGCCGATCACCGGGACGAGGACGGTGCAGACCAAGAACAGCGACAGGATGAGAAGCATGGAGACCGATGCGTAGCGACGGAAGGAGTCGCCGGCCAGAACGCGCGGACCCTGCTCTCGATCTGTCGTCGCGCCATCGTGGCGAGGGGCGTCTAGGAGACCGCCGCGGTGGGCTCGTCATCGACCATCGCCTTAACCAGATCAACCACGCGGCGACGCAGCCGGCGGTCCTTCAGGCGCGGGAACAGGTCGGCCAGTTCCAGCCGCTCGGCCGTGGCCACGAACTGGGTCATACGCTGTGAGAAGCCGTCGTCACTGGCGCCTGATGTTTCGTCCAGACCGTCGAAGAAGTAGGATATCTGCGACTCCAGCAGGCGCGCGGCCTCGTAGAGCTTCGAGGCGCTGATGCGATTTGCCCCCGCTCGTATTTCTGGATCTGCTGGAAGGTGATGCCCAGGGCGTCGGCCAGTTGGGTCTGGCTCAGGCCCAGCACCTTGCGCCGGATCCTCAGGCGCGCGCCGACATAGAGATCGACCGGGTGAGCTGCATCCGCGGTGGGTTTTTGTGTCATCCGCTTCACGTCCCTCCAGCCGCCATTGATCGCCTGTCGATGCGAGGCGCGCGGCCCAGCTTGCTTAACACAGGATAGACCCAGGAGCTGGTCATAGTCACGCCTCTGACACATCACGCGTCTGACACATCACGCCTCTGACACATCACCGCTTTCGCCGGAAACGCGCGAACCGGACTTGACCTTTTTGGCGGGTAGGGGTGTCTGCCGGCCATGGAGACGAAGGCAGGCGCCCAAGGGGCTACGGCCGTTGCCGTGGCGGGCGCCGGCGCGATCGGATCGGCGGTGGCCCTGGCCCTGGCGCGCGCCGGCCTGGCGGTCACGGTGTTCGATCCGCGTCCCTTGGGCGACAACGCCTCGGGCGTCGCGGCCGGCATGCTGGCGCCCGTGGCCGAAGCGCTGTTTGACCCGGCTTCGGCTTCGCACCTGGATCTCCTTCGCCGGACGCGCGACCTGTGGCCCGCCTTCGCCGCCCCGCTCGGCGTTTTGATCCAGCGGGGCGGCCTGAGGGTTGAGGGCGACACCGCCTGGCTTTGCGCCGTCGCGGCGCGCGCCGAGGCCCTGGGCGCGCCCCTGAGCCCCGCTGACGGCGAACGCGCCCTGACGAGCGACGAGGACTGGCGGATCGAGGCCCGCCCGGCCCTGAAGGCCCTGCATGACTCCGCCCAGGCCCTGGGCGCGCGGTTCGAGCCCCGCGCCTTCACCGCCGATGACTTGGCCGCCTTCTCGGCCGTGGTGCTGGCGACCGGCGCGGCGGACGGCGCGGGCCTGGCGCCGGAGCTATCGGTCTTGACGCCGATCAGGGGCCAGATTTTGCGAGCTGATCGCGGGCCGGCCGACGGTCCGGTTCTGCGGGGTGAGGGCGTCTATATCTGCCCGGGTCCGCGCCCGGCCGTCGGCGCGACCATGGAATTTGGTCGTTATGACCTGGCCGTCGACACCACGGCTACGGAGGATCTTCGCCGGGCGGCGATCCGTTTGCGCCCCCAACTGGCGCAAGCGGTCTTCGCCACCGAGGTCGGCGTTCGCGCCACCACGCCCGACGGCCTGCCCCTCGTCGGCTGGAGTGCGACGCCCAAGGTAATGCTGGCGGTCGGAGCCCGCCGCAACGGCTGGCTGCTGGCGCCGCTTGTGGCCGATCTCGTCGCCGCGTATCTGATGGGTGATAACCCAGGTCCGGACGCCGCGAGCTTCGACGCGCGGCGGTTCTCGCGAACCTGAGGACCCACGATAACAAGGCAAGGGCAGGAGCGCATGGCCGGATTCTGGTTGACCGAGGAACAGGAAGCCATCCGCGAGGGCGTCGCCAAGCTGTGCGCCGGCTTTGACGACGAGTACTGGCGGCGCACCGACGAGACCGGGATTTTCCCCGAGGCGTTCGTCGCCGCCATCGCCGAGGGCGGCTGGCTGGGCGTTGCCATGCCCGAGAGCGTCGGTGGCGCCGGCCTGGGCCTGACCGAGGCGGCGGTGATGATGCAGACCGTGGCCCAGTCCGGGGCGGGCTTTTCCGGCGCCAGCGCCATCCATCTGAACATCTTTGGTCCGATGCCGATCGTGAAGTTCGGGACTGAGGAACAGCGCCAGAAGCACCTGCCGCGCCTGATCTCCGGCGAGGACAAGATGTGCTTCGCGGTGACCGAGCCCAATTCGGGTCTCGACACCTCCAGCCTGGAGACGCGGGCCGAGCCGGTCGACGGTGGCTACCGCCTGAACGGTCGCAAGATCTGGACGACGGGCGCCCAGCGCGCCAACAAGATCCTGATCATCGCCCGCACCACCCCCAAGGACCAATGCGCCAAGCCGACCCAGGGGCTCTCCCTGTTCTACACCGATCGCGAGAAGATCGAGGCCAAGCCGATCCCCAAGATGGGGCGCAAGGCGGTCGAGTGTAACATGCTGTTCATCGAGGACCTGTTCGTGCCCCAGGCGGACCTGGTGGGCGAGGAGGGCAAGGGTTTCGCCTACCTCCTGCACGGCCTCAATCCCGAGCGCGTGCTGTTCGCCGCCGAGGCGGTGGGCCTGGGGCGCGTGGCCCTGTCCAAGGCGGTGACCTACGCCAAGGAGCGCGTGGTGTTTGGCCGGCCGATCGGCCAGAACCAGGGCATCCAGCATCCCCTGGCCAAGTCCTGGGCCGAGCTGGAAGCCGCCAACCTTATGGCCTTCAAGGCCGCCGCCCTCTACGACCGCGGCCAAGATTGCGGGGCCGAGGCCAACGCGGCCAAATATCTGGGCGCCGAGGCCGGCTTCACCGCCTGCGAAACCTCGGTCCTGGCCCATGGCGGCATGGGCTACGCCAAGGAGTATGACGTCGAGCGCTATTTCCGCGAGGCGATGATCGCCCGCATCGCGCCGGTCAGCCGCGAGATGATCCTGAACTTCATCGCCGAACGGGTGCTGGGTCTGCCGAAGAGCTATTGAGGTCACAGTCCTTTCGCAGCTCACCCACTTGCCCCCACCTGGCGACTTCGTCGCCTGTCCGCCCCCATAGGGGGCGGAGCCCCGCGCGCCTGGGCTCTGCCTCCTATGAGGGCTGACAGACCGCGAAACGGTCAGGTGGGGGCAGGTGGGTGTGATCCCGCGCGCCGAGCTAGTCCGCCGCGAACTTGATCGGGATGCGGACGCTGGCGCCGTCGACGGGGCGGCCGTCTTCGGTCTGGGGGCTCATCTTGAAATAGCGCGACAGCTTGATGGCGGCGCTGCCGAAACCTTCTTCGGATGGCGTCTCGGCCAGCACCGTGCACATACGGATCGTGCCATTGGCGGCCACCGTGCAGTTCAGGGTCGCCGAGCCCGAGACCCCGCGCCGCATGGCGCTGTCGGGATAGAAGCGGCTGAACTCCGAGGCGCCCGGCTTCTTCAGCCAGTTGGGCCGGCCGAGGACCGGCGCGGGCGGCTGAGGGGGCGCGACCGGGCCGGCTTCCGGTGGATGGCTGGTGTCCAGATTCACCGCCCCCGGCCCGGCCTTTATCGGCTCGTCGGCGGGCTTTAGCGGCAGCGGATCCAGTGGCGGAACCGGCAGCAGCGGCCTGTGGATCGGCACTGGATCCGACCGCGTGGGCGGTGGGGGCTTTTGAGCCAAATCCGGCTTGGGCGGCTCAAGGATAGGCGGTTCGATGATGATAGGCGGTCCGTCCACGAAGTCGGGGAGTGGCGGCCCGTACTTCTGGTACGCCAGATAGGCGAACAGTCCTGCATGGCCGATCGACACGACGACCAGCGCCGCCAGCATCGCCTTCGAGGGCTTGGCGG
>JACMOF010000331.1 GCA_014378155.1 Caulobacter sp.
AAGGCCACCCTGAGCACGCGGATGGTCCGCGCCGCCAGGTCCTCGGCCGCGCGCGACAAGTCTCGCGTCACCGCGCCCTCGGCCTGGAAGGCCAGCACCACCGGCAGGGCGCGGACCCGGTCCAGGAACAGACTGGACAGCCGCTCCAGGGCCAGGAACTGCCGGCGCGACTCCTCGCCCGCCGCCCCGCCGGCCAGGGCCATGACCAGGCCGAACGGAACCAGGGTGAACAGCAGGACGCCGGCCGCCACGGGCGAGGCCACGGCGACGGCGGCGATGATCAGCAGCGGCGCGACCGCCGAGGCCAATCGGGCCGGCACGAAGCGCGAGACGTGGCCGTCCAGCGCCTCCACGCCCTCGACCACGGCTGACAGCGCCTCGCCGCCGGTGCGGCGCGCGGCGCCGTGTCCAAGTATGGCGGCGACCGCCTGATGCCGGGCCGCCGCCTTGACGCCCGCCGCAGCCTCCGCGCCCGCCCGCGCCCCGCGACGCGCCAGCAAGCCGCGCGCCAAGGCCGCGACCGCGATTACCACCAGCCACGGAGCGGCGGCAGGGAGACCGCGCGGCAGGGCGTCGATTCCGAGTGCGAGGCCCCCGGCGAAGGCGATGGCGGCGGGAACGTCGGCCAGCAGCCACAGCGGCGCGGTCTTGCCCGCGCGCCCGCCGGCGGAACCGATCGCCTTCAGCCAGGGCCGCGCGACGGCGTCGAGGTCGGCGGTGAAGCGAGCGGACATGGACCGTAGTTAGGGGAAGGGAACGAAGGCGTCCTTGATCCTGATCAAAGCGCCCTGGCCTCTACGCGTCTAGAGGTGGGTGGTCATTGGGGCGATCGAACGCCCCTCGACAACCGGAGCGCCACATGGATCCCGCCGTCGTCGATCTCTCTCGCCTGCAGTTCGCCCTGACGGCGTTGTATCACTTTCTCTTTGTGCCCCTGACGCTGGGGCTGTCGTTCATGCTGGTCATCATGGAGAGCGTGTATGTGATGACCAAGCGGCCGATCTGGCGGACCACGACGCGGTTTTGGGGCACGCTGTTCGGCATCAATTTCGTGCTCGGCGTGGCCACTGGCCTGACCATGGAATTCCAGTTCGGCATGAACTGGTCGTACTATTCGCATTATGTGGGCGACATCTTCGGCGCGCCCCTGGCCATCGAGGGACTGATGGCCTTTTTCCTCGAAGCCACCTTCGTAGGCCTGATGTTTTTCGGCTGGGACAAGCTGAAGCCCGTGACCCACCTGGGCGTGACCTTCCTGGTCGCCTTGGGCACCAACCTGTCGGCCCTCTGGATCCTGATCGCCAACGGTTGGATGCAGAACCCGGTCGGCGCGGCCTTCAATCCAGACACCATGCGCATGGAAGTCACCGACTTCAGGGCGGTGATCTTCAATCCCGTGGCTCAGGCCAAGTTCGTGCACACGGTCAGCGCCGGCTACACGATCGCAGCGGTCTTCGTGCTGGGCGTTTCCGCCTTCTACCTGCTGCAAGGCAAGTACAAGAGCGTCGCCAAGCGATCGCTGACCGTGGCCGCCGCCTTCGGCCTGGCCTCGTCTTTGTCGGTGGTCGTGCTTGGGGACGAGAGCGGCTACGCCCTGACCGACAACCAAAAAATGAAGCTCGCGGCGCTGGAAGCCATGTGGGAAACCGAGCCCGCCCCGGCCGGCCTCACCGCCTTCGGCATCCCTGACCTGAAGAACCGCGTCACCCATGCCGAGATCAAGATCCCCTATGTGCTGGGCCTGATCTCGACCCGCAGCCTGGACCGCCCGGTGGCCGGCATCTTCGAACTGGTCGCCCAGGCCGAGACCCGCATCGAAAGCGGCGTCATCGCCTATGACGCGCTGGAGAAGCTGAAGGTCACGCCCACCGACCTCGCCGCGCGGGGCGTGTTCGAGACCCATCGCCGCGATCTTGGCTACGCCCTGCTGCTCAAGCGCCATATCGCCGACCCGCGGCAGGCCGATCACGCCCTGATCGCCAGCACCGCCTGGGACACCGTGCCCAATGTGCCGGTGATGTTCTGGGCCTTCCGGATCATGGCGGGCACCGGCCTGCTGATGATCGCCCTGTTCGCCACCGCCTTTGTCTTGGTGAGCCTGCGCAAGCACGAGACCCGATGGTTCCTGCGCCTGGCGGTCATCGCCATCCCCCTGCCGTGGATCGCCACCGAGCTGGGCTGGGTGCTGGCCGAGGTCGGGCGTCAGCCCTGGGCGGTGGAAGGCGTGTTGCCCACCTTCCTGTCGCCCTCCAGCCTCAGCGTGCCGCAGATCCTGACCAGCATCGTTGTCTTCACCCTGCTCTATGGCGCCCTGGCGGTAGTCGAGGTCGGGTTGATCCTCAAGACCATCAAGAAGGGCCCGTTCGCCGAGCAGGAAGCCTTCCCATCAGGCCACGGCGCCCCCGCCGGCGAAGCCGTGGCCTAGGAGAACCAGATCATGGACCTTCCTCTCGACTATCCGACCCTGCGGGTCATCTGGTGGGCCCTGCTGGGCATATTGCTGATCGGCTTTGCTTTGACCGACGGCTTCGACATGGGCGTGGGCGCGCTGCTGCCCTTCGTCGCTCGGACCGACGAGGAGCGGCGCATGGTGATCAACACTGTCGGCGCCACCTGGGAAGGCAACCAGGTGTGGTTCATCACCGGCGGGGCCTCGATCTTCGCGGCCTGGCCGCTGGTCTACGGCGTCAGCTTCTCGGGCTTCTATCTGGCGATCTTTCTTGTGTTGGTGGCGATGATCCTGCGGCCGGTGAGCTTCAAATACCGGTCAAAGCGCGCGGATTCGCGTTGGCGGACCTTTTGGGACTGGGCGCTGTTCACCGGCAGCTTCGTGCCGGTCCTGGTGTTCGGTGTGGCGGTCGGCAATGTGCTGCAGGGCGCGCCGTTCAAGCTGGATGGCGACCTGCGCAGCACCTATCACGGCGCCTTCTTCGGCCTGTTCACCCCCTTCACCCTGGTCTGCGGCCTGCTGTCGGTCGCCATGCTGGTGCTGCACGGCGCGGCCTGGCTGGGGGTCAAGGCCGAAGCGGGCATGGTGCAGGATCGAGCCCGCCGGTTCGGGACCGGCGCGGCGATCGCCAGTCTGCTGCTGTTCCTGGTCGGGGGCCTGCTGGCCATGCGCCTGGGCTTCCGGATCGAGGGCGTGATCAACCCGGCCGCGCCGTCCCACCCGTTGCGGACCATGACGGTCGCGGCGCCGGGCGCCTGGTTCGACAACTACGGACGCCATCCCTGGATGCTGATCGCACCGATCCTCGGCTTCGCCGGCGCCTTGGCCGCCCTATTCGGGTTGTGGAAGCGGTCCACGCTGCTGGCGTTCGGCGGCTCGTCGGCCTCGGCGACGGGGATCATCGCCACGGTCGGGTTGTCGATGTTCCCGTTCATCCTGCCCAGCACCATCGACCCGCGCTCCAGCCTGACCGTGTGGAACGCATCGTCCAGTCACCTGACCCTGTTCATCATGCTGATCGTCGTCGTGGTGCTGCTGCCCGTCGTGCTGCTCTACACCGCCTGGGTCTACAAGGTGTTGTGGGGCCGGACGAGCACGGCCGCCCTGAAGACCGATCCGTCGCTCTACTGAGGAGATATAGCCATGTGGTATTTCACCTGGATCCTGGGCCTTGGCCTGGCTATCGCCTTCGGGGTGCTGAACGGCGTCTGGTACGAGTTCAACCTGACCGATGACGGGGACCTTGGGGTTTCCGAGCCGGATTAAGGTTTTCCAACCGGTCATCCCGGCGAACGCCGGGACCCAGATCCCAAGCGCCTGGACTGACTGGATAGGCTCGGCGTCTGTGGCGTCAGCGTCGGAGTCATTCCATCTGGGTCCCGGCATTCGCCGGGATGAGCGGCATTTTTGAGGCGTTCCGCGACAATTCGGCGCGTGGCGATGACCACCCCATTAACCGTTATTAAACGACGATCGCGCTCTTCTGGCCTCCGACGCGAAACCGGATTTCGGCCTTTCGCCGCAAGACCTTTTCGCCTCGGGGATGACCATGACCGACCAAGCCGAACCCGCCCTGGAGCTGATCTCGTTCTGCATCGGCGAGCAGGAGTTCTGCATTGACGTGAAGACGGTCCGCGAGATCCGCGGCTGGACCCCGGCCACCCCGATCCCGCACGCTCCGTCGTTCCTGAAGGGCGTCATCAACCTGCGCGGCGCGATCATGCCCGTTATCGACCTGCGCAACCGCCTGGGCTTGGGCGTGACCATCCCCGAGACCCGCCACGTCATCGTCGTCGTCGAATGCCAGGACCGCCTGGCAGGTATCTTGGTGGACGCCGTCAGCGAGACCTTCTCGGTGTCGCGCGACCACCTGCAGCCGACTCCGGACCTCGGCGCGGACGAGCTGCGCTTCATCCAGGCGATCATCTCGCTGGACAGCCGCCTGATCACCTATCTGAAGATGGACGACGTCTTCCCGGCCCAGGTCAGCCGAGCGGCTTAGACCTCGCTTCATCGCGAACGAAAAAGGGCGGACCGCGAGGTCCGCCCTTTTTGATTCCCAGGGATCGGTGGACTACTGCCCG
>JACMOF010000332.1 GCA_014378155.1 Caulobacter sp.
CGGCAGCCGCCGGCGGCGGGGCCGCGGGCGGTGGAGTGGATGGCGATGATCGACTTGAGGCCGGATTTTTCGTCAAAGAACGCGTGAACGCCTTCATGTCCCTCGAAATCCGGGGAATCGAACAAGGTCATGCCGTCAGTCCTGCCCTAGTCAGAAAGTTTGCGCAGCGTGTACGCTTTAGGGCGAGGGGGAACAACCCCTGCCCTAGCCGCCCGAGGACGCAGCCTGCGTCCGCACAACATTGGGCGCGGTCGGCGCGCCGGGGATCGGCGGGGCGCCGGACGGCAGGTCGGCCAGCGGGTCCTTCAGGAAGGAGGCGGCGTCACGCCAGACCACCTCGGCCTGCTTGTCGACCAACAGCAGGTGCCAGCCTTCGGCGTAATAGGCCGAGCGGTCGTCGGGCTTCAGCCGTCGAGCCGCTTCCATGGTCGGCTCCTTGGGAATGATCTGGTCCTTGGCCCCGTAGAAATAGGCGACCGGGACCTGCACCTTGCCGAGCGACGACCAAGCCTTCTCCATAAGTCCGACCAGGCCGTAGAGGGTGTCCGACCGCGCGCCCCAGATCATCAGCGGATCGCGGCTCATCCGGCGCAGTTCGTCGATATTGTCGGTGGGCTGAACGCGCTTGACCAGCCATTCGGGCGGCTTGACCACCCAGCCGCGCGTGGTGTGCGCGGTGATCCACAGGCTGGTCTTGTAGGGCAGAGGCTGGGCCGACCAGCCCCAGACGGCGGGGGCGAACAGCAGGAGGCGGTCGGCGGCGGGCGGCCGATCCGACACCATGGCCGCGATGGCGAGCCCGCCGCCCATGCTGACGCCGGCCAAGGCGACCTTGGCCTCAGGATGGGCCTCGCGGACCAGGGCCACGGCGGTGCGCACATCCTCGACGGAGAGCGCGATCGGCGCCCAGACCCCGCGGTCGGGCGAGCGGCCAAAGCCCCTAATGTCCAAGGCATAGGTCGCGATCCCCTGCGCCGCCCAGAACGGGCCGGCCAGGTGGAAGGCGTTGGAATAGTCGTTCATGCCGTGGAGGGCGACGATCACCTGTCTAACAGGCGTCCCTTCCGGCGGCAGCCAGCGTTGCAGGCCTAGGGTCTGACCATCGAAGCTGACCATGCCGTCGGCCAACAGGCGCGGGCCTCGAAAGCCCAACGAGCCTGGGCCGGCGCGTTGCGTGATGGGGGCGCAGGCGACCAGGCCCGCGACACAGGCCGCGTTGAGGAGCAGGTTCCGACGGTTCATGACGCCAGAATGCCCGCCACGCGACGGCGAAGATAGGGCGCCACCTCGGCGTCGAACCATGGATTGCGCTTCAGCCAGGCGCTGTTGCGCCACGACGGATGCGGCAGGGGCAACAAGCCGTCGTCGAGATAGTCGCGCCAGGCGCCGACGGTATCGGTCATGCTTCCCCTCATTCGAGAGCCCAACGCCCAGGCTTGAGCATGGCTCCCGACCAGCAGGGTCAGCTCGACCTGGGGCAGCTCCGCCAGCAGTTGAGGTCGCCACAACGCCGCGCAGCGGGCCGGAGGCGGGTAGTCGCCGCCCTTGGGACTGGTCCCTGGAAAGCAGAAAGCCATGGCCGCGACGCCGATCTCTGGCCGGCCATAGAAGGTCTCGCGGTCGATCCCCATCCAGTCGCGCAGGCGGTTTCCGGAGGGGTCGTTGAACGGCAACCCCGTCTCGTGCACCAGCCTCCCCGGAGCCTGGCCGCAGATCAGCAGTCGCGTGCCCTGGGCAACCCGCACCACGGGTCGCGGGGCGTGCGGAAGATACGGCGCACAGGCCCGGCAGGCGGCGATGTCAGCGAGAAGAGCGTCTAGTGGCATGGACGGGAGTTAGGCGCGCCGCGCCATCGCACAAGCGCGACTGGACGACCGAGGGCGTGTGGCGCGTGGGTCCTATTCCTCGCCGCCGCCGTCGATCGCACCGTCGTCCACGACATCCTCGAAGCTGGTGGGATCGCCTTCCATCCGCATCCGCAGGCGATAGACGCCGCGAAACTTCTCCGGGTTCACCGGCTTGTTGTGGCGCAGGATGACGATCCTGCCCTCGCGGGCCAGTTCGATGGCGTTGGTGCGGACATGGCCCAGTAGGCGCTGCCAGCGCACGGGCTCGACGGTCTTGGCGACCGACATCGGGTCTATCGACTTGCCCGCCGCCACGGCGGCCAGTTGCGACAGGATGGTGTCTTGGATCGGGGAGGATGGTGGGATCGGATCGCTCATGGGCGGAGGGATGCCACGAATCTGTCAGCAGCGCGAGCGTGGCCGCTTGCCTCCGGCCCAGGCCGGCCTTAGGTCCTCAAAGACAACGCAAGGGGCACGGTCAATGGACGGCGGCAACGAGATCTGGGACGGACCCAAGCCCGTGACCGACGGCGAATGGGCCGGCTGGCGCACCTGGGCCGGCATGGACGCCTTCGAGGACCAGACCGGGCCCTTCTACTTCAGGGAAGAGAACGGCGTGGTCCGCAGCGCCTTCCGCGCCGAGGCTCGCCACATGAACGGCGGCGGATTCATGCACGGTGGCTGCATGATGACCTTCGCCGACTATTCGCTGTTCTCGATATCCTGGGCGCATCTGAAGGACGTGCGGGCCGTCACGGTCAGCCTGAACGGCGAGTTCCTCGGCCCGGCGCGGACCGGCGACCTGGTGGAATCGATAGGCGAGGTCACCAAGGCTGGCGGTTCGCTGCTGTTCGTGCGCGGGCTGATTTCGACGGGCGGTTCGCCGATGCTGAACTTCTCGGGCGTGATCAAGAAGATCAGGCCGCGCTGAGCCTCTACACCCCCGACTTGGCCGCAGGCCGCGCCATCATCGCCGCCAGCCAGCGGTTCAGATTGATCAGCTCTGGATCGGGCTGGAAACGCACCATCCGCGCGAAGTCGATGCCGGTGGCGGCTAGGATGTCGGCCATGGTCACCCGATCGCCGGCGATGAATTCGCTCTCCCCCAAGCGACGGTTGAGCATCTTCAGGCCCTTCTCGGCTGTGGCGCGGCCGTTGGCGGCCAGTTCGGGAACCTGGGTCTCGATCGCCGCAAGGGCCGGATGGGCATGGCGCACGGACATCATCAACGGCGTGGCGACCAGCATCTCTGCGCGCCGCGACCACATCTCGATGACGGCGACCTCGCAGGCTTCCTCGCCGAACAGATTGGGCTCTGGATAGACGCTTTCCAGATAGCGGCAGATGGCCACCGACTCGGTGATCGTCTGGCCGTTGTCCATCTCGAGGGCCGGCACGTTGGGCAGTCCGGCCCTGGCCAGGTACTCCGGCTGGCGGTGCTGACCGCCGAAGATATCGACATCGACGATCTCGATGTCCTCGATGGCCTTCTCGGCCATGAACCAGCGAACGCGGCGAGGATTGGGGGCGCGGCGGCTGTCATAGAGCTTCAAAAGAAATCCTCCCGGCTTTTGACCGGGAGGATGCTTTAGTTCCGCCTAGGAAGGAAAGGCCCTTACAACCCGAACCAGGCCCGCGGCATCAGGCCGATCAGCGAACCGGTCAGGCAGGTGGCCAGGAAGCCGGCCATCATCGCCTTCCAGACCAGGCCCAGCACCTCTTGTCGACGCTCTGGCACCAGCACCGAGAAGCCGGCGACGTTCATGCCGACCGAGCCGATGTTGGCGAAGCCGCACAGGGCGTAGGTCATGATGATCCGCGTGCGGGGATCCAGCAGTTCCGGCCCGGTCTTGGCCAGCTGGATGAAGGCCGTAAACTCAGTGAGGATCAGCTTGACGCCCAGCAGGCCGCCGGCGCTGCCGGCTTCCTTCCAGGGGATGCCCATCGACCAGGCCAGGGGCGCGAAGACCACGCCCAGCACCCGGGCGATGCTCAGATGCTCGCCCCCCACCATGGGTAGGGCGAACAGGATCTTGTCGACCATGGTGGCCAGGGCGATGAAGACGATCAGGGTGGCGCCAACGTTCAGCGCGATCTGCAGCCCGTCGGTGGTGCCCTTCATCACCGCGTCGATCGAGCTGCCATAGGTCTTGTCTTCCTCGGCCAGGTCCAGGTCTTCGGACTTCTCGCTGGGATCGCCGGGCACCATGATCCGGGCCAGGAGCACCCCGGCCGGGGCCGAGATCAGCGAGGCGGCCAACACGTGGGCGGCGGCGTTGGGCAACACGTCGTGCAGGATGGTGGCGTAGGCCACCATGGTCGAGCCCGAGACGCAGGCCATGCCGACCGCGATCAGCATGAACAGCTCCGAGCGGGTCAAACGCTCCAGATAGGCGCGGATGAAGATGGGTCCTTCGATCTGGCCCATGAAGATGGTGGCGGCGGTGGCCAGGGCCGGCGGGCCGCGCAGGCCCAGTGTTTTCTGAAACAGAAAGCCCAGGCCCTTGGCCATCAGCTTCAGAATGCCCCAGTGCCACAGCAGCGCCGACAGGGCGCAGACCACCAGGATCACCGGCATCACGCGGAAGGCGAACAGGAAGCCAGCGCCGGGATTGGTCTCGGCATAGGGCGGCGTCGTGCCCGACAGATAGCCGAACACGAAGTTGGTGCCGGCCTGGGTCGACGAAGCCAGCCCCTCGACGGCGCCATTGACGCCCTGCAGCGCGTTGCGGGTCGCGGGCAATTTGAACAGTACGAAGACCAGGATCAGCTGGATGGCGATGGCGCAGACAGCCAGCACGAACGGGAAGCGCTTGCGGTTCTCGGAGACGAGCCAGCAAAGGCCGAGGATCAGCGCCACGCCCGCCAGGGCTTGGACGTTCTCGGGAAGGAAGATCAAGACTGAGGACCTTAACTGATGCGGCGACGCCCCCGCGACGCCGTCCAAGGGGCCAAATGACTATGATTAAGGGACGGGGCGCAAGCGCTATGCGCGGAGAACCGTAGGGGCCGAGCGTTCTGCTCGCCCCTCGGGCGCGGGGCCTTAGGCGGCGATGTCGACCGAAGTCGCGGAGGAGGTGGTCGAACTGCTGAGGTTGCTGGTCAGTTGGGCCAACAGTTTCTGCATCAGGTCCGACGCGTCGCTGGAGACCTCCGAGCCCAGCTTGTCGAAGGACGAGGTCAGGTTCGTGGCCAATTCGCTGGCCGAGACCACGCCGTCGCCGTTCGGGTCGGCGGCGTCGGTCGAGGTCGAGGCCTGTGTGCTGGCGCTGGAGTCGTCGCTGGGCGGCGGACCGTGCGGGCCACCCTGCGGCTTCATGGCCTGGAACTCGCTGAGCGAAAGCGAGCCATCGCCATCCGAATCGCCCTCGGCGAGCATGTTCGCCGCCATGTCAGTGGCGCTGGGCGCATCCGATGGCAGGTCCTTGGGCGCGTGGGCGGCCATGGCGATCGACAGTTCATCGGCGGTGACCGTGCCGTCGCCGTCGCCGTCGGCGTCGGCGAACATCGAGGCGGCGCGGTCGGTCTGGCTGGTCTGCTGGGTTGAAAGCAACGACGCTAATGTGTCGGCGCTGAAACCTTGACTTGACGAGGACCAGCCCTGCACCGGCGGCGGCGAACCGTTCTAGCCGCCGGTCGGCATGTTCTGCCCGGTGGCCTGGAACGGGCTGGAGGCGTCGTCGTCATTGGCGGTTTGGGAGGACGCGGCCGCTCTGGCCTGCAGCAGTTGCTGCAATAGCGAGGAAGACCCCACGGTGGAAATGGTCATCATGCTCTCCTTGCGATGAGAGCGCCGGCCCCTGCGCCGCACGCCCGCGCCGGATTTGCCGATGCGGTCGTTCGATATGCGAAAAACATGCCGTTTTTCAATTTGTTACGCCACCGATACAAAGCTCGCCCTCGACGCGACAACCGGCCTAAGGGGCGCGGCGCCGCGTATCGACAGCTTCGGCGCGAGGCCGCCAAATCGTGCAAACCGGTGGTCGCGGAACGCGCTTCGCTCGCCTTACCTCGATTTAACTTGGCCGCTTGAAGATCGCCGTCCATTGCTGCAACCCTTGATTGGGGTGGAGCGTAGCGCGCATGTCGTTGGCCTTGGCCACACTGTTGTACGAGTGGCGTAGATACATGGCGGCTGTTGTCGCCCTGGCGTTCTCCGGCTTGCTGGTGTTGGCCCAGGTCGGCATCTTCGTCGGCATCGGCAAGGGCTTCACCGCCCAGATCGACCGCTCCCGCGCCGACATCATGGTGTTGGGCCCCGGCGCCAAGGCGTTGTTCGGCGGCCCTTCGGGCCTGCCTCGGCGGATGATCCCCCTGGTCTACAGCCACCCCGAGGTCGTTCAGGTCGCGCCCCTCGACGGCTCCGGCGGCCGTTTCCAGAACATCCTGTCGCCCGAGGACCAGGCCAAGGCCGACGCCCGCGCCAAGCAGGCCGCCAAGGGCGGAAACAAGGTCGCTGGCGGCGGTCGCAAGAGCGAGTTCGTCAACGTCACGGTGATCGACGCGATTCCGGGCTTCGTCACCGTGCCGACCGACTATAGCGAGACCATGATCGAGGCCCTGCGCCAGCCGTTCGCGGTTGCGGTCGATCAGACCGCTCTCAAGCGCCTGGGGGTCAAGAAGGGCGACAAGGCCATCTACAACGGCAAGACCGTCACCATCGGCGTGGTCACCACCGGCTATCCCAACATTATCCAACCGACGCTGGTGATGTCGCGCGACACCCTGCGGATGTTGGGCGAGGCCGACACCGGCCAGCGCGTCGGCCCGCTGATGGTGCAGATCCGCGATCCGGCCCGCTCCGAGATCGTCGCCGCCCAGCTCAACAAGAAGGGCGACGGCCAGTTTCGCGCCTGGACCCGCCAGGAACTGGCCGACGCCAATTCCGGGGCCATGCTCGACGACCAGATCATCGGGATTATCCTGGGCTTCTCGGCCTTCCTGGGCCTGCTGATCGGGGTGGTCATCACCTGGCAGACCCTGCGCGGGGCGATCATGGCCAATATCAAGGAGTTCGCCTCGCTTCGCGCTCTAGGGGTGTCGATCGGCGACCTGCGTAACATCGTCCTGGAGCTCAGCTTCTGGGTCGGGATCGTCGGCGTGTTCGCCTCCGCCCTGCTGACCTGGCTGGTTTCGCTGGTCGCCACGGCCGGCGGCGTGCCGATGTCTTTCCCACCCGTACTGGTGGGCGTGGTCGCGGTGTTCCTGATCCTGATCGCCATGCTGTCCGGCTTCCTGTCGCTGGGCGTCCTGAAGAACAGCCAACCTGCGGACCTCCTGCGATGATCGCCGATCACAGCCACAAGCGCGGCGAGAGCGCCCTCTCGGCCACGCAACTGGTCAAGCGCTTCAAGACCGGCCGCACCTTCATCGAGGTGCTCAAGGGCGTGGATTTCGACGCCAAGCATGGCGACGTGACCATGGTCATGGGGCCGTCGGGCTCGGGCAAGTCGACCCTGGTGGCCGCCCTGTCGGGCCTGCTCCGTCCCGACGAGGGCAAGGTCTCGGCGCTAGAGGCCAAGGATCTGTGGCAGCTGCCGGCGGGCAAGATCGACAAGTTCCGCCTCGATCACTGCGGCTTCATCTTCCAGGGTTTCAACCTGTTCCCCGCCCTCACCGCCAAGCAGCAAGTGATGACGGCCCTGAAATACCAGGGTGTCGGCAAGGGCGAATGCGCCCGCCGCGCCCAGGCGGCGCTGGAAGAGGTGGGCCTTGGCCCGCGCGTCAACCAGCGGCCGTCGGAACTGTCGGGCGGCGAGAAGCAGCGCGTCGCCATCGCCCGCGCCCTGGCCAAGAACCCCAACCTGATCTTCGCCGACGAGCCCACCTCGGCGCTAGACGGAAAAAGCGGCGAAATCGTCATCCGCCTGCTGCGCGCCGCCGCCACCGATCGCGGCGCGGCCGTGATCTGCGTCACCCACGACCCGCGGCTCGAGGCCTATGCCGACCGCGTCATCCACATCGAAGACGGCCGGATCCTGGACGACGTGCGTAGAACGCCCGACGCCAATCCCGCGCCGCTTAGCCACTGACTTTCTGGGGAAACTGCCAAATGCCCGCGTTCCTGCGTCGTCCCGCCTTCTGGATCGTCATCGTGCTCATCGCCGCCGTGGTCGGCGGCGTGTTCTTCATGAAGGGCCAGGCGGCAGAGAAGAAGAAGAAGCTCGAGATCGCCGCCGCCCAGGAGGAGCCCAGCCCCTACGGCGCCATCGCCAACGGCAAGGCTGACGTTGAGGGCGGAATCATCCAGGTGGCCGCGCGCCGCCAGGGCATCGTCCGAGAGGTGTACGTGCAGGAAGGCCAGGACGTGGTCGCCGGCCAGCCCTTGGCCAAGCAGGAAGACGACGACGCCCGCCTGGCCGCCGCCACCGCCGAGGCCGGCCTGGCCTCGGCCCGCGCCCAGATCGCCGTCTATCAGGTGCAGTTGCGCACCGGCCAGCGCGAATTCAAGCGCCTGCAGACCCTGTCGACGGCCAATTTCGTGGCCGGCCAGCGGCTCGACGCGGCCCAGGACCAGATCGCCGCGGCCAACGCCAACATCGCCGCCCAGCAGGCCGCCATCCAGGTGACCTCCGCCCAGTTGGCCCAGGCCCGCTACAACCAGGAACTGACGGTGATCCGCGCCCCGGCGAACGGCCGCATCGCCCGCCGCTACGCCAATCCCGGGGCCGGCGTCTCGACCCTGAACGTCACTCCGATGTTCGACCTGGAACCGCAGACCGCCCGCATCGTCCGCGCCGAGATCGTCGAGGCAGACATCCCTAATGTAGCCGTCGGCCAGGAGATCGAGATCCAGCCCGAGGGCGATCCCACCAAAACCTATGTCGGCAAGGTGCTGCGACGAGCCGTCGTGTTCGGGGCGCGCAAGCTGCCCTCGGACGACCCCAGCCAGCGCAGCGACGAGCGCGTGGTCGAGGTGGTTGTCACCGCCGACGGCGCCCCGCTGTTGGTCGGCCAGCGCGTGCTGGTCAAGTTCATGAAGCCGGGCCAAAAGGCCGGCATCAAGCGCGACCAGCCTAAGCCGCCGGTGGCCGGGGGCGAAAAGCAGAAGGCGTAGCGCGCGGTGCGTCCTTCGAGGCTCGGCTTCGCTTCGCACCTCAGGATGAGGAATCCAGAGCAACAGCGCTCCTCATCCCGAGGCGCCCGCGCAGCGGTCCCTCGGAGGACACGCCTCTCTTGACGCTCTGTCTCTCGCGCCGCACAAACGCGCCAAACCAAACAGGCGTTTGAGGGAGATACGAACATGGCGGACGACATCCGGTTCGACGGTCAGGTGGCGATCGTGACAGGGGCCGGCGGCGGCCTGGGCCGACAGCATGCGCTGGAGCTGGCGCGGCGCGGCGCCAAGGTCGTGATCAATGATCTGGGCGGCAGTGTCGATGGTTCGGGCGGCTCATCTGACGCGGCCCTGAACGTGGTCAAGGAAATCGAAGCCGCGGGCGGCGAGGCCATCGCCCATGGCGCTTCCGTTACCGACGACGCCGGCGTCGCTGATCTTGTGAAGACCACGATGGAAAAGTGGGGCCGGATCGACATCCTCGTCGCCAACGCCGGCATCCTTCGCGATCGAACCCTGACCAAGATGGAGCTGGCCGACTTCGAGGCCGTGATCCAGGTCCATGTGTTCGGCACCTTCAAGCCTATCAAGGCCGTGTGGGACATCATGAAGGCCCAGAACTACGGCCGCATCGTCGTCACCACCTCGTCCTCGGGCATGTATGGCAATTTCGGCCAGAGCAATTACGGCGCGGCCAAGATGGCGGTTCTGGGCCTGATGAACACGCTGAAGCTGGAAGGCGCCAAGAACAACATCAAGATCAACGCCATCAGCCCGGTCGCCGCCACCCGCATGACCGAAGGCTTGATGCCGCCCGAAGTGCTGGAGAAGCTGAAGCCGGAATATGTGACGCCGGGTGTCGTCTATCTGGTGTCGGAAGACGCCCCGACGGGCGCGATCCTGACCGCCGGCGCCGGCGCCTTCGCCCTGTCGCGGATCTACGAGACCGAAGGCGTCTATCTGGGTGAAGGCGGATTGTCGGCCGAAGAAGTGCGCGACTGCTGGGGCCAGATCGCCGCAGAGGATGGCCAGAAGGCCTATTTCAACGGCGGCGAACAGGGCCAGAAGTTCTTCCGCAAGATGGCTGGCGGGTAGGTTAGCTTGAGCTTAAGTTGAATAGGGCGCGATTGTGGCCAAGGAACAGCCCCCTACGGCTAGCCACATCGCGCCTTTTCCAGGCAACTATGGCACTTTCTGACATAACGACGAAATAAGTAACGGCTTTAAAGTCAGGCGTTCTTTGAACGCAGGGCACAAAATTCATTGTTACAGGAATAAATAGCAACGGTTTTTGACTAAATGCGTTAGAGCGACGCCAATCGGCGCCATCCAAGGACGCCGGCTCTTCCTCCCCAGAAGGTCGTCTCATGTCTCTCTCGCGTACTTGCCTCGCCGCCGGCGTGGCCCTTGCCGCAATGGTTGTCGCCTCCCAGGCCTCGGCTTCGGCATTCTATCTCCAGGAACAATCGGTGCGTGGCGCCGGTCGCGCCTATTCGGGCGAGGTCGCCGACCGCGGCGCCGCCAGCCTCTGGTGGAACCCCGCCGCCATCGCCGGTCTCGAACAGAGCGAGATCTATGGCGGTCTGCACCTGATCCAAGTCGATTCCGACGTCAATGACAGCGGCTCGACCCTGACCCGTCCCGTGATCCCCGGCGGCCTGACCACCCCGGTCGGCGGCGAGCCGCGTTCGCCTGGCCCGATCAACAACGGCGTCGTGCCCAACTTCGCCGCGGCCTTCCGCATCACCGACAAGCTGGCCGTCGGCCTGACCGCCGCCGCGCCCTACAACTTCACCACCGACTACAACACCCGCAGTTGGACCCGCTACGACGCCCTGAAGTCCAGCCTGACCACGATCGACGTCAATGGTGCGGTGGCTTATCGCCTCAATGACATGCTCGACCTCGGCATGGGTGTTTCGGCGCAATATACCGACGCCGAACTGACCTCGGCGCTGCCGAACCTGTCGCCCCTGCTGGCCGATGGCTCGTCATCGCTGAAGGGTGATGGCAATTGGGATTACGGCTGGAACGTCGGCGCCCAGTTCCACGCCTCGCCGGCCCTGACCTTCGGCGCGTCGTACCGCTCGAAGATCGATCACAAGCTGGATGGCCACGTCGTGGTCTCGGGCTTGGTGGGTCCGCTGGCCGGCGCCAATGTCAACACCGACGGTAAGGCCACGATCACCACGCCGTGGATGGCCAATGTCGGCGCCCGCTGGGCGGTAAACGACAAGACGACCCTGAACCTGTCGGTGTCGCGCATCGGCTGGAGCGAGTTCGACAAGATCGTCGTCACCTACCCGAGCGGCGGCAATGTCAGCGCCCAGAACTACAAGGACACCACCACGGTGGCGGTCGGCGTCGACTACCAGGCTTCGCCGAAGCTGACCCTGCGGGCCGGCGTGCAGTACGACCCGACCCCGACCCCGGACTTGGGCCGCACCGCCCGCGTACCGGACGGCGACCGGATGGTCTATGCAACCGGCGCCACCTGGCAAGCGACCCCGTCCATCAAGTGGGATGCGGCCCTGTCGTACATCACCTTCGAAGACACCAAGATCAACCGCACCGAAACGATCTTCGCCGGCACCGCGGCGGCGACGACCTTGAACCTCAGGGGCGACGTCGGCGGTTCGGCGGCGGTCATCTCGACCGGTTTGCGCTACAGCTTCTAAGCTTGGCCTGATTGGCTAGAACGCGGCCGCCCAGAGCAACCCGGGCGGCCGTTTTTCTAAGTCCTCCCTCTCGGGGGGGAGGTGTCGGCGAAGCCGACGGAGGGGGGAGCTATCGGCAGATAATGTGACGCCCCAACACTCCCCCCACCGGCCTTCGGCCGCCTCCACCATAGGGGGACGTGGAGATCAGCCCTGCCCGACAGTGGTCCACAATGCCCGCGCCGCCTCGGTGAACGCCCTGGCCGCCGCGCTGCCGGGCGCACGCAACACCACCGGCGTCCCGGCGTCGCCGGCCTCGCGGACGGCGATCTCGATCGGAATCTGAGCCAGCAACGCGACGTCCAGCGTCTTTGCCTCGGCCACACCGCCTCCCGTTCCGAAGATCGGGATAGGGGCGCCGGTCGTCGGATCGGCGAAGAAGGCCATGTTCTCGATCAAGCCCAGGATCGGGGTCGCCGTCTTGCCAAACATCACCGCCGCCCGGCGAACGTCGATCAGGGCGATCTCCTGCGGGGTCGTCACCAGCACCACACCGTCGATCCGCAGCTTCTGCACCAGGGTCAGCTGGATGTCGCCGGTGCCGGGCGGCAGGTCGACAACCAGCACGTCCAGCGGCGCGGCTTCGCTGCCCCAGGCCACGTCGTGGATCATCTGACGCACCGCCGACGAGGCCATCGGCCCGCGCCAGATCATCGCCTTGCCCTCATCGACCAGGAAGCCGATCGACATCAGCCTGATCCCATGGGCGACCAGAGGCTGCAGCTTGCCGTCCTCGAAGCTGGGCTCGCCGTCCACGCCCATCATTCGGGGGGCCGAGGGGCCATAGACGTCAGCGTCAAGCAGGCCGACCCTCAGGCCCTGGGCCGCGAAGGCGCAGGCCAGGTTGGTGGCGACAGTGGACTTGCCCACCCCGCCCTTGCCAGACGCCACGGCGATCACGTGCTTCACATGGGCGGGCTTCTCGGCCTCCGGCGGCGGGACAAGACGCGCCTGCTTGTCCTCTCTGACCGAAGCGCCCTTGCGCACCCGGGTTGCGCCTTCGGCGGCCTGGGCCGTCAGAACCACTTGGGCCACCTCAACGCCGGCCAGGGCCACCAGGATCTTTTCTGCCGCCTCGCGCACTGGGCCATAGGTCGCTGCCTGCGAGGCCGGGACCTCCAGCATGAAACCCGCCCGGCCTGCGCGTAACACCAGTCCCTGCACCAGACCGGCGGCCACCAAGCCCTCGCCGGACACCGGATCGACGATCCGATCCAGCGCCGCGCGGGCGTCATCGAGGGTGGCGGGAAGCGCTGCGGTCACGTGTTTGTCTTGCCTTGTGGTGCGAGGGCTCTCATATCCGCGTGCGGGGCTAGCTTTACAACCCCGCCCAAGTAGTGACGGGAAGTCGACGCCGCCCATGCCCTGGAACGACAATGCTGGCCCCGGTCCCTGGGGATCCCCGCCGAACGACGGCAAGAAGGACGGCGACAAGCCCAAGATCGAAGGACCACGCCCCGGCGGCGGTCCCAAGGGCCCCGGCGGTCCGCCCGCGCCTTTCGACGTCAACGCCATCGTCGATCGCGTCTCGGAGCGCCTGCGCCAGACCTTCAACGGCCCCGGCCGGTCGCGCGCCATCGTGGTCTCGGTCGCGGCCGTCGCCAGCCTCTGGGCGCTGTCAGGCTGCTATGTCGTGCAGCCCAAGGAGCAGGCGGTGATCACCACCTTCGGCGCCTATACACGCACCGCCGGCCCCGGCCTGCGCTACCACCTGCCCTTCCCTTTCGAGCAAGCGGAACTGGTGCCGTTCACCACCACCCAGGCCCTCGACGTCGGCGGTACGGCTGCGGCGCCGGTGCCGGACGAGCGCCTGATGCTGACCGGTGACGAGAATATCGTCGATCTCAGCTTCACGGTGCAGTGGCGGGTCATGGACGCGGCGAGATACACCTTCAACGTCCGCGAGCCTGATGGCCTGATCAAGGACGTCGCCGAAAGCGCCATGCGCGAAGTGGTCGGCAAGACCGCCCTCACCCCGATCCTCACCACCGGTCGCGGCCGGGTGCAGGACGAGACCAAGCGGCTGATGCAGCAAATCCTGGACCGCTACGACATCGGCGTCTCGATCCAAAACGTCAACATCCAGACCGCCACGACGCCCGGCCCGGTGCTGGAAGCCTATCGCGACGTCCAGCGCGCCGCCCAGAACGCCCAGTCGGCCGCCAACAACGCTGGCGGTGGGGCGGCGCAGATTACCCAGGCGGCGCTCGGCTATCGCGAACAGGTGGTGCGCGAAGCCTCGGGCGACGCGGCGCGCTTCAACCAGGTGTACGAGCAGTACAAGCTGGCGCCGGCCGTGACCCGCGAACGACTCTATATCGAGACCATGCAGCGGGTGCTGGCCAACTCCAACAAGGTGATCATCGACAGCAAGGGCGCCAACGCCCCCGTGATCCTGCCGTCCGAGACCTTCCGCCCCCGGACGTCCGCGCCCAATGCCAACGCCGCCGAGGGAGCCGTCCGATGAACCGCCTCAACGGTACGACCATCTTCGCTGGCGTCGCCGCCTTATCCGCGCTGATCCTGGCCAATTTCGTCCTGTTCCAGGTCGATCAGCGACAACAGGCCCTGGTGATCCGCTTCGGCGATCCCGTGCGGACGGTGCTGACGCCCGGCCTGCACATGAAGAGCCCCTTCGAGACGGTGCTGCGGTTCGACAAGCGCAATATCGACCTCAACGCCAACGAGGAAGAGGTCACAGCCGCCGACCAAGAGCGGCTGGTGGTCAACGCCTTCGTCCGCTACCGCATCACCGACCCGCGCCAGTTCTACCGCACCCTCGGCCAGGAAAGCGTCGCCACCGACCGCCTGGAGAGCATCATCAACGCCGCCCTGCGCGAGGAGGTCGGCCGCTCGAACTCGGAAGACGTCATCGCCGGCAAGCGGGCGCAGATCATGGCCGCCATCCGCGCCAAGGTCGCCCGCCAGGTCGCCGCCTCCGATCTCGGCGTGCAGATCATCGACGTGCGCATCAAGCGCGCCGACCTGCCGCCGGCCAACGAACAGGCGGTGTTCGAGCGCATGCAGACGGCCCGCAAGCAGGAGGCCGCCCAGTTGCGCGCCATCGGCGAGCAGCGCCGCCGCGAGATCGTCGCGACCGCCTATGAGGAGGCCGAAAAAATCCGTGGCGACGCCGACGCCCGGCGCGCCCAGATGTTCGCCGCCAGCTTCGGTCGCGACCCCGGCTTCGCCTCGTTCTACCGCTCTATGCAGGCCTATGAGGCGGCCCTGGGCAAGGGCGACACGACGCTGGTGCTGTCTCCCGACAGCGCGTTCTTCAAATATTTCGCGAAGGGCCCGGCGGGGTAGATCCTTCCTTCTCCCCTTGCGGGAGAAGGAAACTACCGCCGCTCGATCGCCTGCCGGCTCATCGGGGCCAGCTTGGTCAGGAGCTTGTTCTGGGCGGCGAAGGGCACGCGTTCCTTGTCCATCGCCCATTGCAGGTTCTCGACCAGGGCGTTGAAGTCGCGCGGCGTGATGCCCTGGTCCTTGTGCGAGGCGCTCATGTCCTTGCCGGTGTAGTCGCACCCTCCATCAAGGATGTAGCAGAACTGCTCGGCCAGGGTGCGCTTCAGGCGGACGATGTCGGCCGTGGCGAAGACGTCCTTGATGCGCGGATCGGCCAGGTTGCGATCAACTAGGTCGCTGGTGATCCGCACCAGTCCCTCCTTGCCGTGGAACGCCTTGAAGACGCTGTCGTCCTTCATCGGCGTCGCGCCGGCGTTGGCGTTGGACTGGATGTAGGGATCCACCGCTATCTCGCCGGGCGGGACGGTCTGGGCGAGCGCCGCGTTGGAGAGCGTGAGCGAAAAGGCCGTCGCGGCCAGGGCGATGAGACGCATGGTCATGTGATCCCTAGAAGCCGGCCTGCAGCGAGACATAGAGGCCACGCTGGTTCTTGAAGGTGGCGATCGAGCCGAGGTCGGCATAGGCGGCCGTCAACGACAGGGTTTTGCTGAACGCATAGGCCACGAACACGTCGGCCCAGTCGTTTTCCTTGGCGAACCCGAGATTGTCGGGCTTGGTGCGATACTCGGCCCCGACCAGCAGGCGCTTGCTGACCAGATAGCCGGCCGAGCCCTCGAACTGAGTCTTGTAGCTGTCGTTCCTGTCGCCGCCGAAGCCCAGCAGGCCGGTCTGGTTGGCCTTGGTCAGCCGCGCCGTGCCGTTCAGCACCAGGCTGTAATTCAGCAGCAGCTTGGTCGCCGCGACATAGTAGTCGACCCCGTCATCGTCCTTGCCGCCAATGGCGTGGATGATGGCGCCCTGATTGTTTTGCTTGGCCTGAACACCGACGGCGATCTGCGGTAGCCAGGTGTCCTGGTCATAGACCACGTCGCCAACCAGGCGGACCTTCACGCCGATGATGTCTTGCTTGAAGGTGAAGCCCTTGCCCAGGCCCAACTTGGCCCCGGTCTCGCCGGTGTCGAACTCCTGCCGGGCGATCGACAGCTCGATCCGATCGAACAGGCCGACGGCCCCGCCGGCCGAGCGCAGCTCGTAGTCGGGCACGTTGACATAGGTGGCGTGCACACTGCCGCCGACGCCGCGCGAGGTCTCGTTGCCGCCGATCAGGGCCCAGGTCGACACCCCGCCCCCCGCGCCGCCTTCCAAGGCGCTGACGCCGCCGGTGAGCAGCAGCTTGCCGCCCGGCTCCATCTCCTCGGCGCCAGCCG
>JACMOF010000333.1 GCA_014378155.1 Caulobacter sp.
GCTCGACAAGGTGATGACCGGCACCTATCCGCCCGGATCGACCTTCAAGCCCACCGTGGCCATGGCGGCCCTGACGGCGGGCGTCGATCCGAGTGATCGGGTGACCTGCACCGGCGGCTGGTCGTTCGGCGGCCGGGTCTGGCACTGCCACAAGAAGGGCGGTCACGGCTCGCAGAACATGCACGACGCCATCAAGAACAGCTGCGACGTGTATTTCTACCAGATGGCCCTGCGCATTGGGCCGGAACCGATCAGCGCGACGGCCAAGGCCTTCGGCTACGGCAGTACCTTCGACATCGGCATCCCCGGCCAGCGCAAGGGGCTGGTGGGGACGCGCGAGTGGAAGAGGAAGACCTTCAAGCTCGACCCGACCTGGCATCCCGGCGACAGCGTGCCTTACGGGATTGGCCAAGGCTATATCAACGTCAACGCCCTGCAGTTGGCGGTGATGACGGCTCGGCTGGCCAACGGGAAAAAGGCGTTGAACCCGCGCCTGGTGAAGTCGGTGGGCGGGGTTGAGCAGCCGCACGGCGACGCGGTGGCCGACCTGCCGTTCAGCCAGGAACACCTCGACATCGTGCGCGCGGGCATGGCTGCGGTGGCCAATGACCCAACCGGCGGGGCCTTCAAGCAGAGTCAGCTCGGTTTGGGTGACGTCAAGATGGCCGGCAAGACCGGCACCGCCCAGGTGCGCCAATATGCGGCGGGGGCCTCGCGCAGCAACCAAGGCGTCGCCTGGAAGCTCAAGGACCACAACCTATTCATCGCCTTCGCGCCGTATGACAATCCCCGCTACGCCATGTCGGTGATCATCGAGCACGGCGGTCAGTTCGGATCGAGCGCCGCCGCGCCGCGGGCTCGGGAGGTAATGCGCGTGGCGCTGCTGAAGGACCCGGAGATCCGAGCGCGGATCGAACGCCCGATGCCGCTGCCCGACGCGCCGATGACCGATGAGGGGGAAGGGGACGCGGGGCCGGCGGTGGTGGTGCCGGAGGAGGGCTAAATCCAACCTTTCAACCGCTCATCCCGGCATTCGCCGGGATGAGCGGTATTTTTATAGACCTAGATGTCTTTCCAGCCCCTCGACCACCAGCCCGTGATCCTCGACCTGCGGCAGACCCGAGATGGTGATCGCGCCGATGCAGCCCAGGCCCGCCATGAGCAGCGGAAACCCGCCGCCGTGGGCGGCGTGGTCTCGGAGCGGCAAGCCGTATCGGCTCTCCAGCGTCTCGCCGGAGGCCTTTAGCTTCAGGCCGACGGCCAGGGTGCTGGTCCCCAGGGTCAGGACGGTATTGCGTTTGCGGCGGATCCAGTCGGCGTTGTCGGGACCCGCGCTCAGCAGGGCGGCGTGGAACAGCGGGCGGTCGCGCAGACTGATGTCGATGGCCACAGGGGCGGACCGGGCCAGGGCGAGGTCGCGCAGGGCGGTTCCCAGCGTCCAGGCGGTCTCAAGGGTGAAGCGCTCGAACACCAGAGTCTTTTCCTGGGCGGCGACGGCGGCCAGCAGATCGGTGTCGGTCACAGCGACAGCTCCCGGCCCTCGGCCGCGCTGCGCTGGGCCAGGTCGATCAGTTCCATGACCGCTAAACCCTCCTCAGGCGGCGCGGGGTTGGGTCCCACGCCTAGCAGGGCGTCGCGGATGGCGGTGTAATAGGCCGGATAGTTCCCCGGTTCGCCCGAAACGGAGCGGCTGACCGTCCTCTCGCCATCGGGAACAACCAGGGTCCCGGGACGCGGATCGGCGCCCCAGCCTGCGGAGCCCGGGGCGATCCCAGCCTTCAAGGCGTCTTCCTGCGCGTCCAGGCCCTGCTTGATGAAGCTGCCTTTCGTGCCATGCACGGCCATTCGCAGGTCCGAGGCGATGGTCATCTGGCTGGCGTGCAGCAGAACCCGCAGGCGCGGGTAGCGTAGTAGCAGGTGGAAATAATCGCCGGCCTGGCCGCCGTCCTTCTGCGCGGCGATGTCGGCAAACACCGCCCGGGGCGAGCCGAACAACTGCAGGGCCTGGTCAATCAGATGCGGGCCGAGGTCGAGCAGCACGCCAGCGCCGGGCGCCTCGCGCCAGCGGTCACGGACGATCGGACGGAAACGGTCGAAATGGCTCTCGTATTGGACGACTTCGCCGAGTGACCCGTCGGCGATCAGGGCCTTCAACGTGAGGAAGTCGCTGTCCCAGCGGCGGTTGTGGAAGATGCTCAACAGCTTGCCGGCGCGACGGGCGTGGTCGGCGACGGCGCGGGCGTCCTCAAGCGTCACGGCGAACGGCTTGTCGATGATCACAGCCTTGCCGGCGTCCAGCGCCGCATGGGCCTGCCGGGCGTGCAGCGGGTCGGGGGTGGCGATCACCACCAGGTCGATGGTGGGGTCGCGCAAGGCGGCGTCCAGGTCGGGCGCGACCTTCACGGCCGGATGGTCGGCCAAGACCTTGACCGGGTCGCTGGAAACCACGGTGTGCAGGGCAAGGCCCGGCGTGACGGCGATCAGTGGCGCGTGGAAGATCTTGCTGACGAAGCCGTAGCCGACCAGGGCGACCTTGAAGGGGAGGCGTGAGGACATGGCGTCTTATACCCAATCCTCTGCGGGATAGGGCGCAAGAAAAAGCCCCCGACCTTACGGTCAGGGGCTCGTTCTTCGGATGCTGATGAAGGCCTAGACCTTCACCGGCTCCATCTTCGGGGTCAGCAGATGGATGACCAGCAGGGCCACCAGATAGGCGCTGCCGGCGACGATGAAGATTGGGGTGTAGGTGCCGATCTGGTCCAGTACGCGGCCGATGTACTTGGAGAACACCATGCCCCCCACCGCGCCCAGCATACCGCCGATGCCGACGACCGAGCCCACGGCGCCGCGCGGAAAGACGTCCGACGGCAGGGTGTAGAGATTGGCCGAGAAGCCCTGGTGAGCGGCGGTGGCGACACCGATGATCAGCACGGCGACCCAAAGACTGTCCACATTGGCGGCGAAAACCACGGGCGTGGCCAGCAGGGCGCAGACCAGCATGGTCGTCTTGCGCGCCTTGTTGATACTCCATCCGGCTTTCATTAGGCGGGACGAAAGCCAGCCGCCGCCGACGCTGCCAACGTCGCTGAGCAGATAGATGGCGATCAGCGGTGGGCCGAAGGTCTTGAGATCCAGGCCGTAGCGCTTGCCCAAAAAGTCGGGCAGCCAGAACAGAAACATCCACCAGATCGGGTCGATCAGGAACTTGCCCAGGGCGAAGGCCCAGGTTTCGCGCTTGGTGAGCAGCTTGGCCCAGCCGATCTTCTCGACGGGGTCGGCTGGGTCCTGCTCGATGTGGGCCAGTTCGCCGGCCGACAGGCGCTTCTGCTCACGTGGCCGGCGATAGACGATCAGCCACAGCGGCAGCCAGACCAGGCCGGCTATCCCGGTGACGATGAAAGCCATCTGCCAGCCAAAGGCCAGAACGATGCCCGGCACCACCAGCGGGGTGACGATGGCGCCGATATTGGTGCCGGCGTTGAAGATGCCTGTGGCCAGGGCGCGCTCGTTCTTGGGGAACCACTCGGCCACGGCCTTGATGCCGCCGGGGAAGCCGCCGGCCTCACCTATGCCCAGGCCCATGCGGGCGATAGCGAAGCCCCCGAACCCACGCGCCAGGGCGTGGCCGATATGGGCGACCTGCCAGATGAAGAACGCAATACCGAAGCCCCAGCGCGCCCCGATCCTGTCCATGATCTTGCCCCAGGCCAGGTAGGCCACGGCATAGGCAAGTTGGAAGTAGAAGACGAGGTCAGCGTAGTGGGTCTCGTCCCAACCAAATTCCTTGCTCAGGTCAGCCTTCAGCAAGCCAATGGTTTGGCGATCGACATAGTTGATCACCATCGCCAGGAATAGCAGGCCGACAATCACCCATCTGTACCGCCCGATCCTCGCGGATGGAGCGGGCATCGTTGGAGCGTCCATGGACTTCCTTACCCTTGGTCTTGTTGTTTTTCCGACGCCCCCGTCGGTTTTTTAGGCCGGGATGGCGACGCAGGCGACAGTCCCGAATGGAACGAAGTCTACGCGCGCCTGGTCGCCTGCCGCAACGTCATGAATGCCGGTGCTGGCGCCTGTGGTCACCAGCATGCCCTTCTTGAGGGGTCTGCCGCGCGAGGCGACGTGTCCCAGCAGGAAGGCCAGAGCGGCTAGCGGCGAGCCGGGGATCGAGAACGCGCCGCCCTTGCCGACCGACACGCCATTGATGAAGGTCTCGGACGGCATGTCTTCCCAGGCGATCTCGCGCCAGTTTTCTATGACCGTGCTGAGGATCTGGCCGTCATTATTGCCGAAATCCGAGGCGACGATGGGCGGGCCGAGTTGATTGATGGTAGCCAGCGGGCTGCCGGCGATCTCGACGCCGATTAGCAGGTCACCGACGTATTCCGCGGCTTCATCGGCGGTCCACTCGGTCTTGTCGACTGGGGCGTCCTTGCCTAGCCGGACGATGAATTCGGCCTCTACGGCGGTGAAGCCACCGGCGATAGCGCGGAACGGGGTGGGAGCCGACGTGGCGTCCCAGACGTTCTTCTTGAAGATGCAGCCGGCCAGGCGTTCGGCGCCCAGGCGTTCGCGGTGCTGCGGCGGCACCAGGCCTACCTTCCAGCCGACGAGTTCATCGGGCCAGGAATCGATCGCGATGTCCTGCACGGCATAGCCGTCGGCCATGGTCCGGGGAAGCACGCCGCCCGGATAGCCGGGGACCGACACGCCCTTCAGGCGCGCCTCCACGAATTGTTGAGCGATGGACGCCGGCGCGAACACTTCGCTCTCGGCCTCGGAAACGGTCACGCCGCGAATCCTCCCTCGCACTACTCTACTGTCCCGTTTAACGGGCTTCGAAACTGCATAATGGAAACCGGTGTCATTGACAATCGGGCAAGCGACACCGGTGGCAGTGGATTGTCAGGCTCCTTTTGCCGGGGTTGCCTGCCTCCATGGTTGATCTCGTCACCCTCCGCCCCCTGGCGCTCGCGCTGCCCGAAGTCGTGGCGAGCCGCGAGCGCCAGCGCCGGGCGTTCGAGGTCCACGGCAAGGGCATCGCTTGGTCCTATTTCGCTCGCGCCGCTCCCAAGGCCCGGCGCGAGCTGGTCGTCGGCGTGATCGCGGTGCGCTGTCCGCTCCCCGAGAAGGAGATGCTGATCGAGGTCGCGCCCGA
>JACMOF010000038.1 GCA_014378155.1 Caulobacter sp.
CCACGGCCAGGGCGGCGGCGGCTCGGGGGGCCAGCGGCGAGCGCAGGGCGGCGGCGCACACGCGGCGCCCGGCCAGGCTGCGCAGCAGGGTCTGGCGCTCCTGGGCGAAGATCGGATCGACCCCCAGCAGGGCGGCCGCCTCGGCGCTCGCGCTCAGCGCCGCGCCGACGGCCAGGGCCCACAGGGCGGAGGCGGCGTCGCGGCCCGTGTCGGTCGCCACGGACAGGCCTTGAGCCAGCAGCCAATCGCCGACCCCCGCGAGCCCCAGTTCAGCCGGACGTTCGCCGCGTTCGAGCTCCAAGGCCGTGGCCCACAGACCGACCACCTGGTTGAAGCCTTCGAAGTCGAAAGCTCCGTCGTGTTGGAAGGCGGTGACATCTATGGCGGCCCGGAGGGCGGCGCCCCGGGCCAGGCTTTCCGCGTCTTCCGGCGACATGGCCAGGACCAGGGCGCTGGTCTCCCAGCCGACCTGGGCGGCGAAGCTGGCCGCCTCGTCGACCGCCGCGACGGCCTGGCGCGAGGCCGAGGCGACCAGCGGGGCGGGGGGCGGGGTCTCGGGATCGATCAGGACGGTGGACGAAGCTCCGGCCAAGGCGATCGCGTCGAGGATCATCCGGTCGTCGGCGCCCAATTCACGAGCCCGGCGAGCGGCGCGGCCCAAGGCGGTGTTCTTGAGGGGATCGCCGCAGGCCTTGGCGTCGCCGTGGCAGCGCGCAACGGCGTCGCCGACCTGAGCCAGGGCCGTGTCCAGCCGCGCGGCGGCCCTGGCGGCTAGTTTCGTCGACCGGACCTTGGCCAGATGACCCTCGGCGAAGCGCTTGAACTCGATCTCGCTGATGTCGGCCACATGTTGCGAGGCCATCCGATCGCCGGCTGGCGTGGCGACCCCGGTCAGCATGGTGGCCAGCAAGGCCTCGCGGAAGGCCTGGGCGTCGGCCGCATCGCCAAACAGCCCCTCGTCGAGCCCGACCTGGGTCAGGCGTTCAGCGTAGCGAGCCGGGCCGCCGCCTAACGGCTGATCGAGCTCGAGGGGGCCGTCCATCCAATCCAGCCAGGCCTCGACCCGGGCGTCGGTCCAGTCCCCGGGCGCGAGCACCTCGATGACGCAGTCGCTGCGTTCCAGGTCGCGCGGCTCCATCCTGGGGTCGGGGCCGGGATGTCGGGACTGAATGCGCATGAACGATTCCGCGACCTGAGCGCCAAGAATGGATCATCCTAGTTCGCTCCACAGGCGCCTTCAATAGATGTGGGGCGTCGCACCCCCTTGATCCACAAGATGTTGATGTCGCCGCGTTGCGCCCGATGCTGGACGCTGGCGGGCCGCCGACCTATAGTCCGGCCGCTTCGCCATGCTTCCCGCGTGGTGCGAGCCAGTCTGGAATTGGGTGCTGAAGCGGTGCTGAAAGCGATCTTCACGTGGTGGAACGGCGCGACCATCGGTCAGCGCTTCCACATTAGCCGTCGTGGCGTGTTCATTGGCCAGGACGACTACGGCAACCGCTATTTCGAGGCGCGTGACAACAGCGACAGCTATGACGCCCGCAAGCGCCGCTGGGTGATCTATGACGGCTATGCCGAGGCCTCCAAGGTGCCGCCCGAATGGAGCGGCTGGCTGCACTATACGCTCGACGAGCCGCCGACCACGGCGCCGCTGATGCGTCGCGCCTGGGAAAAGGATCACCATCCCAACCTGACCGGCACGATCTACGCCTGGCGTCCCAAGGGCTCGCTGGCCCGGGGCGGCGAGCGCTCGGCCGCCACCAGTGACTACAAGCCCTGGTCGCCGGAATAGGATGACCACGCCGCGGACATGGACGGGCGTCGCGGCGATGGCCGTGGCGGTTTCGCTGGCGGCTGGCGGAGCCAGGGCGTTGCAGAACGCCCCGCAGGCCCCAGCCGCTCAGCCCGCTCCCGCCGCCCCGGCGCCGATCATCGTGCCGCCGGCCTCGCGCCCCGTGCCGACGCCGGCCCCCCAGGCCGCGCCACAAACGCCAACGGCGGTGGGAACGACCGTCGCCACCCCCGCCGTACCCGCGCCGGCCCCGACCAAGGCTCCGACGCCAGTCGCCAAACCTCCGCCCGCGTCCGCAAAACCTGTAGAGCCGGTCAAGCGCGCCCGCTCGTCCGTCGCCATCATCCAGGCGCTGGACAAGGTCACCACCGAGACCATGAAGTTCGAGGCGCCGGTCGGCCAGCCGGTCCGCTACAAGACCCTGGTGTTCACAGTCCGCGCCTGCGAGACCACCACGCCCGACGAGGACGCCCCGGACTCGGTGGCCTATCTTACGGTCGACACCCAACCCAAGGCGCTGCCAGGTCGAGTGGCGCCGGCGGGGCGGCAGATCTACAAGGGCTGGATGTACGCCAATGCGCCGGGCCTCAACCCGCTGCAGCACCCCGTCTATGACGCCTGGCTGATCGCCTGCAAGACCTCGACCCCGGCGGCTCCCGCCGCCAGCCGGTAGAAGTCCGACTGAATGTTCCAGGCCCGGCCCAGCCGCCGGCGATAGTCGGCCCGGGTGATCTCGGTCGTGCCAAACTGTTCCAGATGGTCGGTGATGAACTGGGTGTCGAGCAGGCGGTAGTCGCCGACGATGAGGCGACCGACCAGATGCACCAGCGCCACCTTGCTGGCGTCCCGGCGGGTCGAGAACATGCTCTCGCCGAAAAAACAGCCTCCATGAGCCACGCCATAGAGGCCGCCGACCATCTCGTCGTCGTCCCAGCACTCGACGCTGTGGGCCAGGCCCCGCGCGAAAAGCTGGCTGTAGAGCCGCTGGATGGGGTTGTTGATCCAGGTCTCGAGGCGGCCCGGCCGCGAGGCCGCGCAGGCCTCCACCACGGCGTCAAAGGCGCTGTCGATGCGGACCTCGAAGGGATCGGCGCGGACCGTGCGCGCCAGCCGCCGCGGCACATGCACGCCGTCCAGCGGCAGCACGCCCCGGCGCTCGGGATCGATCAGGAAGATGCTCTCGTCCTGACGCGCGTCGGCCATCGGAAAGACGCCGCGCTCGTAGCAGGCGATGAGATCATCGACTGTAAAGGCGTCGTCCATCCCGATCTCGCAGCCTAACCCTGCGCCTTGATCCAACGCTCCAGCCAGTGGATGTCGTAATCGCCGGCCAGGATGTCGGGTTGCACCAGCAGGTCCTGGAACAGCGGGATCGTGGTCTCGATGCCGCCAACCACCATCTCGCCCAGGCAGCGCTTCAGGCGCGCGATGCACTCCTGGCGGTCGCGGCCATGAACGATCAGCTTGCCGATCAGGCTGTCGTAATAGGGCGGGATCGTATAGCCGGTGTAGATCGCCGAATCCAGCCGCACGCCCAGGCCGCCGGGGGCGTGGAAGTCAGTGATGGTGCCCGGCGACGGCGTGAAGGTGCGGGCGTTCTCGGCATTGATACGGCACTCGATGGCGTGGCCTTCGAACACCACGTCGGCCTGGGAAAACGACAGCGGCAGGCCGGCGGCGATGCGGATCTGCTCGCGCACCAGGTCGATGCCGGTGATGGCCTCGGTCACCGGATGCTCGACCTGCAGGCGGGTGTTCATCTCGATGAAGAAGAACTCGTCGTTCTCCCACAGGAACTCGATGGTGCCGACGCCCAGATAGCCAATGGCCTTGATCGCATCGACCACGACCTTGCCGATCTTCTCGCGACCGGCGGCCGGGAGGGCGGGCGAGGGGGCTTCTTCCAGCACCTTCTGGTGACGGCGCTGCAGCGAGCAGTCGCGTTCGCCCAGATGCACCACATTGCCGTGGCTGTCGGCGATGACCTGAATCTCGATGTGGCGCGGCTTCTGGAGGTAGCGCTCCATATAGACCGTGTCGTCGCCGAACGCGGCGCGGGCCTCGGCGCGGGCGGTTGAGACCGCCTCGGCGAGGTCCTCGCGGGTCTCGGCGACCTTCATGCCGCGACCGCCGCCGCCGGAAGCGGCCTTGATCAGCACGGGGAAGCCGATCAGCTCGGCCGCCGCATAGGCCTCTTCTTCGGTCGTGACGCCGCCGTCCGAGCCGGGAACGACAGGAATGCCCGCGTCCTTGACGGCCTGCTTGGCGGTGATCTTGTCGCCCATCATCCGGATGTGCTCGGGCTTGGGTCCGATGAAGGTGTAGCCGTGCGCGCCGACGATCTCGGCGAAGCGGGCGTTTTCCGACAGGAAGCCGTAGCCCGGATGGATCGCCTGGGCGCCGGTAATTTCGGCGGCCGCGATGATCGACGGGATGTTCAGATAGCTCTTGGCGGCCGAGGCCGGGCCGATACAGACGCTTTCGTCGGCCAGCCGCACCCACATGGAATTGGCGTCGGCCTCTGAATGGACCGCCACGGTGGCGATGCCCATTTCCTTGCAGGCGCGG
>JACMOF010000334.1 GCA_014378155.1 Caulobacter sp.
CCGATTCGGTGACGCCCCCTTTTCGTGTGCCAGGGCGTGCATCCAGGGGCCTGAAATGCGTATTCTGATCATCGAAGACGATCTCGAAGCGGCCGGCGCCATGAGCCACGGCCTGACCGAGGCCGGCCATCAATGCGTTCACGCCCCCGATGGCGAGGCCGGCCTGACCGAGGCCGGCAAGGGCGGCTTCGACGTGATGATCGTCGATCGCATGATGCCCAAGAAAGACGGGGTCGAGGTTGTCTCTACCCTGCGCCGCGAGGGTGACAACACCCCGGTGTTGTTCCTGTCGGCCTTGGGCGAGGTCGGCGACCGCGTGATCGGCCTGAAGGCCGGCGCCGACGACTACCTGGTCAAGCCCTACGCCTTCGCCGAGCTGATCGCTCGCGTCGAGGCCCTGTCGCGCCGTCGCGAGACCGGCGCCGTGGCCACCACCCTGAAGGTGGGCGAGCTCGAGATGAACTTGATCAACCGGACGGTGCATCGCCAGGGCAAGGAGATCGACCTCCAGCCTCGCGAGTTCCAGCTGCTGGAATTCATGATGCGCCACGCCGGCCAGTCGGTGACCCGCACCATGCTGCTGGAAAAGGTCTGGGAATATCATTTCGACCCGCAGACCAATGTCATCGACGTGCACATCTCCCGGCTGCGCAGCAAGATCGACAAGGGCTTCGACCGGGCCATGCTGCAGACCGTCCGCGGCGCCGGCTACCGCCTCGATCCGTAGGCGGCGCGGTTTGGCTGTGGTAGGCTGAGGGCCATGAACAAGCTGACCCAGCCCGTTCCCGACGATGAAGACGACTTCGGAACTGAGCTTTCCGGGGCCGAGATGGACGCTTGGATCGCGCGCAATCGCGACGCGATCAACGAGTCGCTTGACCAGGCGCGCCGCGAGCACGTCGAAGGGCTTTCCGAGCCGTGGAATTTTGAAAAGATGCTCGCGGAGGCCAAACGAGAGTTCAGAAAAAGTCGCCAGGGCTGAATGGGCGAGCCGAAGGTCGTAAAGTCCCGCGAGGCTCAGGCGGACTTCAACCGCATCTATGCGTGGATCGCCCAAGATAGCGGCGAGGCGCGCGCTGAGGCAGTGATCATGCGACTGGACGCCGCCTTGCTGCGCTTGGCAAAACGCCCAGGTCTCGGGCGGCGTCGGCGGGATTTTCGGGGCGATCCGCATGGCTTGACCGTCGCACCATGGCTCGTCGTCTACGACCCCTTGCCCGATGACGCGGGTATTCTTGTCCTCCGCATCGTCGACACACGCCGCGATGTCGCGGCATTGCTCGGCAAGAAGAGCTAGCCCATGCGTCTGCCGCGCCTGATCCGATCGACGCCGTTCCGGCTGACCCTGCTGTTCCTGGCCCTGTTCGCGGCCGCCGCCAGCGCGTTCCTCGGCTATATCTACATCGCCACGGCCGGCGAGGTGAACCGCCGCGCCGACGCCGAAATCACTCGCGAGATGGAGAGCCTGGAGGCCGCCTACCGGGTGGGTGGGGTCAACGCCCTGAACCAGACCATCGTCGAGCGCGCTACCGGCGAGCGGCCGTTCCTGTACCTGCTGCTCGACAAGGACGGCAAGCGAATCTCCGGCTCGATCGAGGAGTCGCCGATCGACGACTTCGAAGGCCAGGGTCCGACCTGGGAGGGCTTCAAGCTCACCGAGACCGACATCGACGGCGCCGAGGTCAGGCGCGCGGCGCGCGGGGTGCAGGAGCGGCTAAGCGGCGGCGAGGCGCTGTTTGTCGGGGCCGACGTCCAGGAGTCCGAAGGTTATGTGATGAAGATCGTCCGAGCCCTGTGGGGGGCCGGCGCGCTGGTCATCATCCTGGGCCTGGCGGGCGGGGTGATCATCAGCCGCAATGTCTCGCGCAGCATGCAGGGCCTGGTCGATGTGGTGAACGCCGTGCGGTCCGGCGACCTGCGCGCCCGGGCTGGGGTGCGCGGCACCCGCGACGAGTATGACGAGCTGGCCGTGGGCCTCAATGACATGCTCGACCGCATCGAGCGGCTGATGGGCGGGCTGCGCCACGCCGGCGACGCCATCGCCCACGACCTGCGCTCGCCCCTGACCCGGCTGCGGGCCCGCATGGAAGTGGCCCTGATCGACGCCGAGAACGGGAAGGGGGATGCGATGGCCGCCCTCGAGACCGCCCTGCTCGACGCCGACGGCGTGCTCAAGACCTTCAACGCCGTGCTGGCCATCGCCCGCTTGCAGGCGGCCGGCGACGCCCCTGACCAGCAGACCTTCGACTCCAGCGAACTGGCCTCCGACATGGCCGAGCTGTATGAGGCCAGCTGCGAGGACAAGGGTTTGGACTTCAAGGCCGAGATCACCCCCGCCCTGAACATCCGTGGCAACCGCGAATTCATCGCCCAGGCCCTGGCCAACATCCTCGACAACGCCATCAAATATACACCAGCAGGCGGCGCGGTGATGCTGCGGGCTCGTCGCCGCTCGTCGGGCGAGCTGGAGTTCTCGGTCACCGACACGGGGCCCGGCGTGCCCGAGGAAGACCGGGCCCGTGTCGTCCAGCGCTTTGTGCGCCTGGAGAACAGCCGCAGCGAGCCCGGCGCGGGGCTAGGTCTGTCGCTGGTCCAGGCCGTGGCCGTCTCGCATGGCGGACGGTTGGAACTGGCCGAGGGGCCAGGCGTCTATGACGGCTCCGGCCCTGGCCTGCGGGTGGCGCTGGTGTTGCCACGGGTGGAGTAGGGTCCTAGAGCATTTCCCGACCTGACTGCGTCAGGCCGTGAGCTCTAATCTTCTGTTTTCACGCATTTTTCTTCACGCGAACCGGAACCACCTCGCTCGAAAAATGCTCTAGCCGCCCCACATCTGGATCTTCACGTCGTAGCAGCGGTCGCGACCCTGGCGGGTGGCGCAGTAGCCCCTCTCGTCGGAGCCTTCGTGGATCATCGCGTAGCGGCGCTTGCGCCAGGCTCGGCGCCCCCGCGCCTCCGGCATCCGCAGAATGAAGGTCATGGCCCACCCGGAAGATTACGTCTGTAGTCCTATAAACTTACAGATGTAATTCGGGACGTCAACCGACGCGACGCCGGGAACGTAGGGGTGATTAGCGGCGCAACGCAGGCAGGTTGATGCCGCCGACCTGGTGCTCGATCACCTCGCCGGGCCAGATGAAGTGTGGCGGCATGGGTCCGCGCGGGGTGACGCACCAGACGACCAGAGCCGTAAGTATGGCCAGGCCGGCGTTCGACACCGCGCCGGTCGCGTGGCGCTCTTCGCTGGGCACGGGCTGAGCCAGCAGCTTGACCCGGAGCAGCAA
>JACMOF010000335.1 GCA_014378155.1 Caulobacter sp.
CCCTCGGGATCGGCGCCCGCGGCGTTGAAATAGCGCAGCGCCGTATGTTTGAACCCCACCTGCTGATCGAGGTCGGCCATGATCTGTTCGACCATCAGCTTGGTGCGGCCATAGGGATTGAGCGGCGCCTGGGGATGGGTCTCGTCCATCGGCACCCTCACCGGCGCGCCATAGGTGGCGCAGGTCGATGAGAAGACGAAGGCCTCGACCGCCGCCCGGCGCGCCGCCTCGATCAGGGTGATCGCCCCGCCCACATTGTTCTCATAGAAGCGACCCGGATATTTCACCGATTCGCCGACCTCGATCAGGGCCGCGAAATGGATGACAGCCACCGGTTGGTGCTTGGCGAACACCTCGTCCAGCCGGGCCGCGTCGCGGATATCGCCGATTTCCAGCGGGCCCCACTGCACGAACTCGGCCCAGCCGTTGGAAAGATTGTCGTAGGTCACCGGCGTAAAGCCCGCCTCGGCCAACCTCAGGCAGGTGTGGGAGCCGATATAGCCCGCTCCGCCCGCGACGAGAACTTTCTGAGTCACTCAGACCCCCACTCAGACCGGCACCTGTGCCGGCAGTATATTACTCGGTTGAATCGCGCACCGAAAAAGGACCCCGTCATTGCCCACGTCAACTAACGCGGCAGATTTGATCCTAAATGTCTGGAGCACTGTCTTAAACTTGGTGTAGGGCTCCGCCGCGAGGCGGCGAGGAAAAGCAACGATGCGCGTAGCGATGATAGGCACTGGCTATGTCGGCTTAGTGTCCGGGGCGTGTTTCGCCGACTTCGGGCATGTCGTGACCTGCATCGACAAGGACCCAGGCAAGATCGAGCGGCTGGAACGCGGTGAGATCCCGATCTTCGAGCCCGGCTTGGAAGACCTGGTCGCCCGCAACGTGCGCGAGGGCCGGTTGTTCTTCACCCTGGACGGCGCCCGAGCGATCCGCGAGGCGGACGCGGTGTTTATTGCCGTGGGCACCCCGACCCGTCGCGGCGATGGCCGTGCCGACCTGTCCTATGTTCACGCCGCCGCCGAGGAGATCGCCGGCCTGATCGATCATTTCACCGTGGTCGTCACAAAATCGACCGTACCGGTCGGCACCGGCGACGAGGTCGAAGCGATCATCCGCAAGACCAATCCCAACGCCCAATTCGCCGTGGTCTCCAACCCTGAATTTTTGCGCGAAGGCGCGGCGATCGAGGACTTCAAGCGCCCTGATCGGGTCGTGGTCGGATCCGAAGATGAACGCGCCCAAGCGGTAATGCGTGAACTATACCGCCCCCTGTCGCTGAACGAGACACCGATCGTCTTCACCACTCGACGAACCAGCGAGCTAATCAAGTACGCGGCCAACGCCTTCCTCGCGATGAAGATCACCTTTATCAACGAGATGGCTGACCTATGCGAAAAGGTTGGGGCCGACGTGCAACAGGTGGCCAAGGGCATTGGTCTGGACAAGCGGATCGGCGGCAAATTCCTTAATGCAGGTCCAGGCTACGGCGGCTCATGTTTTCCAAAGGACACCGTCGCCCTCGTACGCACCGCGAAGGATTATGGCGCGCCCGTACGTTTGATCGAGACAACGGTGGCGGTCAATGAAGCGCGCAAGAAGGCCATGGCCATCAAGGTCGCCAAGGCCATGGGCATCGAGAACCTAACCGGCAAGACTGTCGGCGTGCTGGGGCTCACCTTCAAACCGAATACTGATGACATGCGCGACGCACCCAGCCTGGATATCCTGCCCTCTCTGCAGGCCATGGGCGCCGCCGTCCAAGCCTATGACCCCGAAGGGCGCGACGAGGCCGAGCGCCTGCTGCCGGGAGTGACTTTCAAGACCAGCGCCTACGACGCGGCCGACGGCGCCGACGTGCTGCTGATCATCACCGAATGGGACCAGTTTCGCGCCCTGGACCTGGACCGTCTCAAGCTGCTGATGCACACCCCGGTCGTGGTTGATCTACGCAACATCTACAAGCCTGCGGAGATGGTTCGCCACGGCTTCACCTACGCCAGCATCGGACGTGGCTGACCCATGGATGCGGTGATCGTCACGGGGGCGGCGGGATTCATCGGCATGCATCTTGCCGAACGGTTGCTTGATCGCGGCGAGACGGTCATCGGGATCGATGACTTCAACGATTATTACGACCGTGCTCTCAAGGCGGCGCGCGCCGCACGTCTGGAAGCCCACCCTGGCTTCACCATGGCGCGGATGGACATCGCCGACGCACCAGCGTTCGATACCCTGGTCCGTCAGAGCGGCGCCCAGCGGATCGTCCATCTGGCGGCTCAGGCGGGCGTCCGCTATTCGATTGACCAACCCTTCGCCTACGAACGCTCCAACCTCGCCGGCCACCTGTCGGTCCTGGAGGCGGCCCGCCACAACGGCGTCGCTCACCTGGTCTATGCCTCATCGAGCTCGGTTTATGGCGATCGACCCATCGACGGCGCGGGCTTCAAGGAGACCGACCCGGTCGATGCTCCGGTATCGCTTTACGCGGCCACCAAGCGCGCCGACGAGCTGATGAGCATCAGCTACGCCAAGCTCTACGGCTTTCCGATGTCGGGCCTGCGGTTCTTCACCGTCTACGGACCGTGGGGTCGGCCGGACATGGCCTATTTCAGCTTCACCCAGAAGATCCTCGCCGGCCAACCGATCGAGGTCTATGGCGATGGCAAGATGGCCCGCGACTTCACTTATATCGACGATATCGTCGATGGGATTGTCGGCGTGCTTGACCATCCCCCGGCCCAGGGCGGCCACGAGATCTACAATATTGGCGACAACGATCCCGTCGGCCTGATGGAGATGATCACCACTCTGGAAAAAGCGCTGGGCCAAGAGGCGGTCAAGGTCATGCGGCCCATGCAGCCGGGCGACGTCACCGCCACCTTTGCCGACATCTCCAAGCTCAGCGCGCTTACCGGCTACAAGCCCAAGGTCAAGCTGATGGAGGGTCTGAACCGCTTCGCCGCTTGGTACCGAGGTTTCTACCCGGGCTGATCCTCAATCACCGCCCGCTTCGAAAGACGGTGTTCGCGCACGCTGATGTAGAGCGTCGAGGCGACCACGATCGCGGCCCCGGTCAGCACGGCGGGGCTGGGCCTTTCGTGGAACAGGAAGAAGCCGGCGGCCACGGCGAACACCAGGCGGGTATAGTCGATCGGCGCCATCACCGCCGCCTCGCCCGCCTCCATGCCCTTGATGTAGCAGCCCTGGGTCAGGGTGCCGATCACCCCCATCAGGGCCAGCAGTCCAAGGTCGGGCCAGGTCGGCCAGCGCCAGACGAACAGGGCCGGCGGTATCGAGAACACCAAGCCCAGGCCCGCCGCGTAGACCAGCAGGGTGAAGGGCGAGTGATCGCGGGTCATCACCTTCATGCCCGTGATGGTCAGGGCGAACAGCGCGGCCGAGATCAAGGCGGCCATCTGCGGCCAGCCCAGCCAATGACTGCCGTCGCTGCCGGGCCGCAGCATGATCAAGACCCCAACGAAACCGACCAGGGCCGCGCCAATCCGCACCGGGCCCGTCGGCTCGCGCAGGACCAGCGCCGCCAGCGGCACCAGCCATAGGGTTCGGGTGAAGGACAGGGCGTTGGCGTCGGCCAACGGCAGTTCCTGATAGGCGTAGAAGGCCAGGATCATCGCCAGCACGCCGGCGCTGGAGCGGAAGATCAGGATTCCCGGCCGGGTGGTCCGCAAGGCGCCGCGCCAGTCTCTGGCCACCAGCGGCAGCAGGATGATGACCCCAGCAAGCTGGCGGTAGAAGGTCTGCAAGGCCGCCGGATAGCCAGGGCCAAGATATTTGATCAGCGTGGTCATGCCGGTGAACAGCACGGCAGAGCCCAGCATCCACAACGCCCCGCGCAGGTTGGGGGTCAGACGCGCGCTCCAGCCCCGTCCTGCTGAGACCAGGCTCATGAACCGCCTTGCGAGGCGACCAAGGCGGCCCGCATCTGTTCGGCCTGTTCGGGGGTGATGCCCATGGCCGACAGCAGCGGCGAAGGCGCGCTATGATCCCAACTGCTGCGGCCGCCGATGGTGATGCCGCCATCGACCACGATGTGCGTGCCGGTGACGAACTCGGAATCGTCGCTGGCCAGATAGAGCGCGGCGCGGGCGATGTCCTCGGGCAAACCTGCCTTGGGGATCGGCTGAATCTTCGGACCGACCTGGGCGATCTGGGCGGCCATCTGGTCGGCGACCTCGCGTGGCAATCCCACCGAGGCGCCGAAGATCGAGGTGGCGATCAGGCCAGGGCAGATGGCGTTGACGCGGATCTTCTGCGGCGACAGCTCCGCGGCCGCGCAGCGGCTCATGTGGATCACCGCAGCCTTGGCGGTGGAATAGGCCAGCGGGCCGAACCCCGCCTGCAGGCCGGCGATCGAGGCCGTGTTGATCACGCTGCCGCCGCCGCGCGCCAGCATGAGCGGCAAGGCGTGCTTCATGCCCATGACAGGACCCCGGACCAGCAGGGCGAAGGCCGCGTCCCAGCCCTCGGCCGTCATATCGGCCACGCCATTGGGCGCGCCGCCGTGACCGGCATTGTTGAACAGGATGTCCAGGCCGCCGAAGGCGTCGTTCGCCACCGCCACGGTCGCGGCGATCTGGGCTTCGTCGGTGACATCACAGCGTGAGAAACGGACCTTGTCCGGAAAGCGCCGCTCAAGCATCGCGCCCTTTTCGACCTGCAGGTCGGCGGCCACGACGCAGGCGCCTTGAGCCACGAACAACTCGACCGTTCCCAGTCCAATGCCCGAGCATCCGCCGGTGATCACCGCGACCTTGCCGTCCAGACGTCCCGTCATGCGCCGCTCCCTCGCGAGGCGGGCGGTCTCTGGGGTCGGACCGCTACGCCATGGCGTGGCTATCCTGGCGCGATGGCGCGCCGATGGCCAGGGCTAAGTGAACGCCGTTCAGGCTTGTTGGCGAACGGGAGAGCCCTGGAGCCGGTTGACCACCAGGCTACCCAGTAGCCACACCGCGCAGGGCAGCAAGACAACGACCCAGGCCAGCACCAGGCCAGCCAGACCGAAGATCGCCGCGACGCGTTGCGCGATGCGGGGCCGCTCGGCCGCTTCGGCCGCCGACGGCGAATAGATGTTCAGGCTCATCGTCCCCCCAGACCATCAGAGCGCGCCAGATCCGACGCCCGCGCGTATTCCACGCGAGCGGCATCTGTAGCCTGGGGGGAAGAGGCTTGTTTTACAAGCGCTTTCCGTAAGTCCTGAAGCGCCGGCCCGAACAGGTGCCACGGCTCCACGCAGTATCGGGTGAACAAGCGCTGTGGATCGACCATCAGCCGGAACAGCCACTCCATGCCCACCTGACCCAGCCAACGGGGCGAAGGACGCTGGACGCCGGCCTCATAGTCGAAGGCGCCGCCGATCGTGAAGGTGACGCACGCAGCCAGCTTCGCCTGATTCTCCAGCACCCAAAGCTCCTGGCGCGGCATTCCCATGCCGACCAGGAGGATGTCGGGTTGGTAGGCGTTGATCGCATCGATCACGGACTCATTCTCGACCGAGCCTGGCGTCACATCGAAATAGCCGTGATGACTTTTGATCTGAGCCCCTGGCCAGTCGGCCCGGATACGGGCGGTGGCCTTGTCGCCCACGCCGGGCGCGCCGCCCACAAAGAACACTTTCCAGTTCTCGGCGACTGCCCGTCCCCAGAAGGCGTCGCGCCAATCCAGGTAGGTGCAGCGATGGAAACGCCGGCTGGCCCGGCCGACGATTCGCGCCCAGAAGATCAGCGGCACCGAGTCGACCTCGATCAGGTCGGAAGTTTGGTAGAATTCGGCGATCTTCTCGTTGTCGCGGATCAGATAGAGGCTGTGCAGGTTGTGGTTGGCGACCACAGCGTGTTCGCGCGCTGCGATCTTGCCCGCCACGAAGTGAAACACCTCCTCGGGCCGGACAAGGTCCATCGACCCGCCCAGCACCTGCACCCGCTCTTCGGGCCGACGGCTCTGGCGGAAGTTTCGACGCACCTCCGGCTGGAAGGCGTCGCGCGCGGGCAGAAACATCAACGCGACCTCCGACTACTCAAAGGTTCGTTTTAGTTGATCAACCTGATTAGTTCGATAACAAGGATACTTACCGTATTTTAACCGTAATTATGACGATCCGGGCAATAGCGTTGGCTTTACTATCTCTTATAAATATCATTTACCAAAATGTCTTTTATGCATGACTGTATTGTTGATAATCGTCCGGGCCTTATGAATTTGATTTCAATGTATAAGATGACCGAAACCGGTTACCGCGCTCTAGAAGCGTAGAAACGCGGCATAGGCGCTCAACGGACGCGCAAAGGCGTCGCCCACAGGCTGCGCGCGACATTTCGAGCTTTAAATCTCTCGACTTCCGATTGTAACGTACGATAGCGGCGCCGGTTTATTTCGCAGACCTCAAATTACCGTTTTGTTTTCCTATCGGACCCAAGCTTAGTCAGCGTTAGGGTCTTCTGGAGCATGGTTCGTGCGTGAGTTCAGGGCATGAGCACGGCCTTTCGTCCAGTCGTCGTCGCGATCGGCCATAGCCGGCCCGACGCTCTGGCGCGCCTGCTCGCGTCGCTGGGGGCCGGCGCCTACCCGCCGGAAACACCGCTGGTCATTAGCCTGGATCACTGCGACCAGGACGACACCGCCGCTGTCGCCGACAGCCTTCACCTGGGCCCACGGGCCCAAGCGGGTGATTCGACACGCCGCTCGTCTGGGGCTTCGCGAGCACATCCTGCGGTCCGGCGACCTGGCCGTCGAATACGACGGGGCCATCCTGTTCGAGGACGACCTTCTCGCGGCGCCTGGCGGCTACGACTATGTGCTTCAGGCCATGGCGTTCTATGCCAAGGATCCGCGGATAGGCGGGATTTCGCTCTACAACTATCGGCTCAACGAATTCAATAACCTGGATTTCCGGCCGGTGGCCGACGGCGCCGACGTCTATTTCCTGCAGGTCGCCTCGTCCTGGGGACAGGCGTGGACAGCGGACCAATGGAACGCCTTCCGCCGGTGGTGCGTCGAGGACAAGGATCGCCCGTTTTCCGCCGCGGGCGGCTTGCCCAGGCAACTCCAGGCCTGGAAGCCCACCTCCTGGAAGAAGTATTACATCAAGTATTTGGTCGAGACGGGGCGCTACTTCGTCTACCCTCGCGTCTCCCTATCGACCAACACGGCACGTCCAGGCGCCCATACCAAACGGGTGGTCAGCATCTATCAAACCCCGCTGGACCTGGCGCGGGCCCGCCAATGGCGGCTGGCCCGGCTCGATGCGTTGCTGGCGGTCTATGACGTATTCTGTGAACCCACGCCCGAAGCGCTGGCTCGCTTGCGTCCCGAGCTCGCGGGCCTGGATTTCGACGTTGATTTGACGGGCACGAAGCCGGCCAACGCCCTGAGCAAGCCTCTTCCGCTCTCCTCACGGCCCTGCCGCCTACCGATGCGCCAATACGGGATACGTGGGGGCTCGACGCCCACCGATGACATCGCCGACGGGGCTGCTTGACGGCTGTTAAGCCTCGGCCCGGCCACGGCGTTCG
>JACMOF010000336.1 GCA_014378155.1 Caulobacter sp.
CGATCGCGTCACAGACCCTAGCGTGGTCTGGGATCGGATCGCGGGGGAGGCCCCGGGTGCGTTGCTTGAATTCGGTGGTCCAACTGACGGCGGCCCCGATGCTGGCGCTCAGCGCCATCATTGCGTTGTTGTGGGTGGCGCCCAGCAAAGCGTCGTGGAAGGCTCGGTCGGCGGCCCTGCCAGCTTCGGTGGCCAAGGTGTGGCGACGCATCTTGGCCAGGGCGTCCCTCAACGCCTTGATATCGTTATTGTCGCGACGCTCAGCGGCGAACCGCGCGGCGGCTGGCTCGACCACGGCCCGCAGTTCGAAGAGATCGCGGACGAACGCCACGTCGGGTTCGGCGGAAAACGCCCAAGCCAGCACCGCCGGGTCGAGGATATTCCAGCGGCTGCGCGGCAGCACCCGCGTGCCGGCCTTTGGGCGGCTTTCCAAGAGGCCTTTGGCTGTCAACACCTGCACCGCTTCACGATAGGCGCTGCGCGACACGTCGAGCGCTTCGGCGTTGGCGATCTCTCCGGTCAACTTGTCGCCCGGCGCGATTTGGCCGGAGACAATCGCCGTGCCGAGATAGTGAGCTACAGCGCCGCGAAGGCGACGCCCAGAGCCTCGAGCCGACCGCGCGATCGGTGTGTCGTTCGGCTCGTCCGACGTCATGGGCGTGATGCTCTTCAGATACTTGCGCGCCCCTATAAGCTCAAGCGCGCGAGCCTTGGCAAGTTTATCGGATCGACCCATTCGCAGCCGTGCTGTGGCCGGTTCGGCCGGAAGTTGAGCTTGATTGATTAGCGGGAGCGAGCGCCAAGCGCGATACGAAAAATCCCGCCGTGAGGCCGGATTTCGCTCCAGGGCCAGGGCTGGCTCCCCTCGTGACCAATTCGAACCATATGTCGCGCGCCGGGCCGCGAGCCCGCGGTCCGGTTCGAGCAAGTCAGGCTGTTCAGCCGCGAAACGGCTGATCCATGATCGCCATGCCGCCCATGGCCGGATCGCTGATGGAGTCGACGCCCATCTCCAGCCGTTCCGCCACGCGGCGCAGGTAGCCGTCGGCTTCGATCGACAGGTCGTACCAGCCGCCGCTGGCCTTGACCCGTAGGTCCTTGCGGATTTCGCGACCCGGGGCCAGCGTCGTCTTCCAGGGGCGGAAGGCGGTCTTGTAGGCGTTGGGCGTGGCGGTCAGGGTCAGGCTGGTCTCGCTGGGATTGCGCAGGATCAGGCCGACCAGGCCAGCGGTTCTCCTGGCTTCGACTCGCAGGATGGGGTCGGCCTCCGGCGTCGCGCCGATGAAATGGCGGTGAAAGCCGTTGGGACCCAACACCCAGAGATCGTAGGCCCCGGTGGGCCAGACGTCGCTGACGCGTTTCCCCGGCTCGACGGTGTAGCGGCGCGGTGGCTGGTCCAGCCGCAGACGGTCATAGACATGGAGCACCGTTGCCTGTGAGCCGTCATTGGCCAGGATCAGTCCCATGCGACCGTCCCGCGCGCCCTCGTCTATCCGCGGGGCATAGGGCAGGGCGCGCGAGGGGCGAGGGCCTGTGGCCTGGGTCGGGACCGCCGGCGCGACCGGTATCGGCGGAACGGTGGTGTCCTTGAGCGCCGCGGCGCGGTCGGCCAAAGCCCGTGTGGTCGGCAAGGCTTTGACGAAGGGGGCGTTATTCGGAGTCTTGAAGTCGAAGGCGGTGGTCAGGTCGCCGCAAACCGCCCGTCGCCAGGGCGAGATGTTGGGCTCTGTCACTCCGAACCGCGTTTCCAGGAAGCGGATCACCGAGGTGTGGTCGAAGACCTGCGAATTGACCCAGCCGCCCCGGCTCCACGGCGACAGCACATACAACGGAACCCGGGGGCCAAGCCCGTAGGGTCGTCCCATCAACTCGTCGCGCTCGGCCTTGGCCCCGGTTGGGTTGCGCACCAGATGATATTCACCGGCGGTATCGACCGTCGAGTCGCCCAGAACCGTTCCGTCCGCCGCCTTCGAGGGCGGGGCGGGCGGCGGGACGTGGTCGAAGAAGCCGTCGTTCTCGTCGAACATCACCAGCAGCACGGTCCGCGCCCAGACCTTGGGATCGGCGGTCAGGGCGTCGATCACCCGGGCGGTGTAGTCAGCGCCCTGGGCCGGGCTGGAGGGACTGGGATGCTCGGAATCTGCCGCCGGCGCCACGATATACGACACCTGTGGCAAGCTTCCGGCCAGGACATCCTCCCGCAGGCCGTCCAGCTTGCGGGTCGACAATGCCAGGGCCTTCAGCCTTGGGTCTGACCCGGGAAGGGCGTCATGGCTGTCACGATAGGCCTTGAATCCGGCCGTC
>JACMOF010000337.1 GCA_014378155.1 Caulobacter sp.
CAGGTGGGCGACGTCCTCGAACGTGGCGCGGTGGGCGAGGTCTTCGACGGCATAGCCTCGGATGGTCAGGCGTCCGGCCTGGCCATCAACGTCGGAGAGCACGGTATGGGCGGCGATCACGCCTTCTAGACCTTCGGACATGGAGAGGTCTCCTTTCGCGCCTAATCCGCGTGCCCAGACCTTGATCGTCAATCTTGATCAATGTAATCAATATATATGGCCGATTGGATCGACGCGGAACAGGCGATGGCGACGCTGGGGGTGCGGGCCCAGACGCTGTACGCCTATGTCAGCCGGGGCCGGGTGGCCGCCGCCGCCCATCCCGACGATCCGCGCCGCAGCCTGTACCGCGCCTCCGATGTCGCCGCCCTAGCCGCCAAGAAGGCCCGGGGCCGCCGGGCAGCCGATGTCGCGGCCGAGGCCATCGCCTGGGGTGAGCCGGTCCTGCCCTCGGCGATCACCACGGTGATCAATGGCCGGCTCTATTATCGCGGCCAAGACGCGGTAGACCTAGCGCGGATGCATAGCCTGGAGCAGGCGGCCCGCCTGTTGCGCGGCGGCCATGGCGCGCCGCTCAAGGGGCCCGAGCCGAAAAAGCCCAAGAAGGGCGACACGCCACGCGCCCGGCTGTTCTCGACCTTGGCCGTCCGCGCCGGAATTGATCCCCCGGCCCGAGGGCGCGCGCCCTTGGCCCTGGCCATGGAGGCAGCCGGCCTGCTGGAGGCCGCCGCCGACGCGGTGGCCGGGGCAATCGGCGACGGCTCGATCCACCAGCGCCTGGCCGACGCCTGGGGCCTCGACGCCCAGGGCGCCGACCTCGTGCGCCGCGCGCTCGTCCTGCTGGCCGACCATGAGCTCAACGCCTCGACCTTCGCGGTCCGCGTGGCCGCCTCGACCGGCGCCTCGCTGGCGGCGGCGTCCCTGGCCGGGCTGGCGGCGCTGTCGGGGCCGCTGCATGGCGGCATGGCGGCGCGGGTCGAGATGTTCGTCGAGGATGCCGACCGGCGCGGACCTGGGCGGGCGGTGGCCGAACGGTTGGCGCAGGGCTCGGCCATGCCCGGCTTCGGCCACCCGCTCTATCCCGACGGCGACCCGCGCGCGGCGGCCCTGTTGGACGCCCTCAAGGCGCCGCCATTGCTGGCCGACCTGCGGCGCGAGACCGAGGCCGCCACGGGCCTCCTGCCCAATATCGATTTTGCCCTGGTGGCGATGAGCCGGGCCCTCGCCCTCCCCATCGATGCGCCTTTCAGCCTGTTCGCGGTGGGGCGGATGGCGGGGTGGCAAGCGCATGCGATCGAGCAGCTGCAGACCGGGCAGTTGATCCGGCCCCGCGCCCGATACGTGGGGGTGCGGCCGGCGAGCTAAATCCTCTCCCTCTGGGGGAGGAGCTTTAAGCCCGCTCGTGAACCGCCTGCTCGGCCACCAGGGGCTGGGGCAAGCGCGAGACCATCTCCTTGGGGCAAACCTGCCAGAACAGGTCCCGCACCCGGTCCCAGTCGCGCAGCAGGCTGGCGGCGAAGGCCGAGTCCGTTTCGGAGGCGTGTTCGGTCACCAGCGAGCGCAGAACGCCTTCCCAATAGGGCGAGGCAAGGCGCTGGACGACGATGCTGTCGGGGTTGATATGGCCCTCGAAGCGGCCGTGCTGGTCAAGAACGAAGGCCATGCCGCCGGTCATCCCGGCCCCGAAATTACCGCCCGTCGGACCCAGGATCACCACCTGGCCGCCGGTCATGTATTCGCAGCCATTGGTCCCGCAGCCCTCGACCACGGTGGTGGCCCCGGAGTTGCGGACCGCGAACCGCTCGCCGGCCTGGCCCGCCGCGAACAGCCGCCCCGAGGTGGCCCCAAACAGCACGGTATTGCCCAGCAGGGTGTTTGTCTCGGGGGCCGCCAGGCCCCGCGCGGGCTTGATGACGATGGTCGCGCCCGACAGGCCCTTGCCGACATAGTCATTGGCCTCGCCGGTCAGCTCGATGCGCAGACCCTGGACCGCGAAGGCCCCCAGGCTCTGGCCGGCCGAGCCCTTGAGCTGGACGGTCAGGTGGCCGGCGGGCAGGCCGGTCATGCCGAACTTGCGCACGATGTGACTGGAGGTGCGCGAGCCGATCGAGCGGGCGGTGCTGCGAACCGTATAGGTCAGCTGCATCTTCTCGCCGCGCTCCAGCAGCGGCGCGGCGTCGCGGACGATCTGGGCGTCCAGCGTGTCGGGCACTTGATTGCGACCGCCCTCGACGGTGCAATAGGGCTTGTTGTGACCGGGGTCGGCCCGGACCAGCAGCGGGTTCAGGTCGAGGTCGTCGAGATGCTCGCCGCCCCGGCTGACCTGGGCCAGCAGGTCGGTGCGACCGACGATTTCCAGCAAGCTCTTGAAGCCCAGGCCGGCCAAGATTTCGCGCACCTCCTCAGCGATGAAGCTGAAGAGGTTGATGACCTTCTCCGGCGTGCCGGTGAACTTGGCGCGCAGGGCCTCGTCCTGGGTGCAGACCCCAACCGGGCAGGTGTTGGAATGGCACTGACGCACCATGATGCAGCCCATGGCCACCAGGGACGCCGTGCCGATGCCGAACTCCTCGGCGCCCAGCATGGCGGCGATCACCACGTCGCGGCCGGTGCGAATGCCGCCGTCCGTACGCAGCACCACCGAATGGCGCAGGTTGTTGAGGGTCAGCACCTGGTTGGCTTCCGACAGGCCCATCTCCCACGGCCCGCCGGCGTACTTCACCGAGGTCTGGGACGAGGCGCCGGTGCCGCCGACATTGCCGGCCACCAGGATGACGTCGGCCTTGGCCTTGGCGACCCCGGCCGCGATGGCGCCGATGCCGGTGGCCGCCACCAGCTTGACCGTGACGCGGGCGATCGGATTGATCTGCTTCAGGTCATAGATCAGCTGGGCCAGGTCCTCGATCGAATAGATGTCGTGGTGCGGTGGCGGGCTGATCAGCATGACACCGGGCGTGGCGTGGCGGAGACGTGCAATCATCTCCGTCACTTTAAAGCCCGGCAATTGGCCACCCTCGCCGGGCTTGGCGCCTTGGGCGACCTTGATCTCGATTTCCCGGCATTGGTTCAGATATTCGGCGGTGACGCCAAATCTTCCTGAGGCCACCTGCTTGATGGCGCTGTTGGGGTTGTCGCCATTTGGCAAGGGCTTGTAACGCGCCGGGTCCTCGCCGCCCTCGCCCGACACCGACTTGGCCCCGATGCGGTTCATGGCGATGTTCAGCATGCCGTGGGCTTCCGGGCCCAGGGCGCCCAAGCTCATGCCCGGCGTGACGAAGCGCTTGCGGATCTCGTTGACGCTCTCGACGTCGTCGGTGGAGATCGGGTTGCGGTCCGAGCGCCAGTCCAGCAGGTCGCGCAACTGCACGGGCTTCTGCGTGCGCAGGCCGTGCGACCACCGCCGATAGAGCTCGAAATCGCCGGTGTCGCAGGCGCTCTGCAGGGTGTGGATCAGCCGCGCCTCGAAGGCGTGGGTCTCGCCCGAACGACGCAGCTTGTAGAGGCCGCCGACCGGCAGGGTGACCGCCGCGCTGTCCCAGGCCTTGCGATGCAGCTCGACCGCCTTGCTCTCCAGGCCCGCAAGGCCGATCCCCGAGATGCGCGACGGCATGCCGGGGAAGAACTCGGCGGCCAAGGCGCGCGACAGGCCGACGGCTTCGAAATTGTAGCCGCCGCGATAGGACGAGATGACGCTGATGCCCATCTTGGAGATGATCTTCAGCAGCCCGGCCTCAATGGCGGTCTTGAAGTTGATGCAGACGTCGCGGAGCGACTTGTCGCCGAGCAGGCCGCGCTCCAGGCGATCCTGGAAGCTTTCCTGGGCCAGGTAGGCGTTGACCGCCGTGGCGCCGACGCCAACCAGCACCGCGAAATAGTGGGTGTCGAGGCACTCGGCCGAGCGGACGATGATCGAGACGTACGACCGCAGGCCCTTGGCGACCAGGTGGGCGTGAACGCCGCCGGTGGCCAGGATCATCGGCAGCGCCACGCGGCCCTGGGCTGAACCCTCATCGGTCAGGACGATGGCGCCGCAGCCGCGCAGCACGGCGTCTTCCGCGTCGGCCCGGATGCGGTCGAGATTGGCGCGCAGGGCGTCGCCGGGGCGAGCCTCCGGCGCGGGCAGCGGCATGGTGCAGTCGATGACCACCACGCTCTTCTCGCCCAGCAGGCCGTGGATACGCTCGTACATGCCGGTGGTGAGCACGGGGCTCTCCAGCACATAGACATCGGCCTGGGCCGCGTCCTGCGCGAGAATGTTGCCGAGGTTCTTGAACCGGGTCTTCAGGCTCATGACGCCGGTCTCCCGCAGGGGGTCGATCGGCGGGTTGGTCACCTGGCTGAAGTTCTGGCGGAAGAAGTGGCTGAGCGGCCGGTACTTTTCCGACAGCACGGCCAGGGGCGCGTCGTCACCCATCGAGCCGACGGCCTCCTTGCCCTCCTCGACCATAGGGGCCAGGACCATTTCCAGGTCCTCCAGCGAGAAGCCGGCGGCGGCCTGGCGGCGGGTCAGCTCCTCGCGGCCGTATTTGCGTGGCTCGGGGCCGGGGCCGATCTCCTTTTCGAGATCGACCATATTTCCCAGCCAATCCGTATAGGGATGGCGGCCGGCCAGTTCGTCGATGATGGCGTCTTCGCCGTAGAGCTTGCCCTCGGCCAGGTCGATGGCGATCATCCGGCCGGGCGAGATGGCCAGCTTGCGGGTGATGCGGCTCTCCTCGACGCCGCACATGCCGGCCTCGGAGCCCATGATCACCAAACCGTCGTCGGTATAGGCCACGCGCAGCGGGCGCAGGCCCGAGCGGTCCTTGCCGGCTACGACCCAGCGGCCGTCGGTGGCGCACAGGGCGGCCGGGCCGTCCCACGGCTCCATCACCGCGTTGCAATAGGCGTAGAGCGCCTGGTGCGGGGCGCTCATGTGCGCGTTGGCGGCTTCCGGCATCAGCAGGGCCTTAGTCATCGGCGCGTCGCGGCCGGCCCGGACCAGCACCTCGAAGGTGTTGTCAAGATTGGCGCTGTCGGACCCACCCGGCTGGATCACCGGCTTCACGTCGTCCCCGAATTCACCGAAGGCGTCGGCCGCCATCTTGATCTCGTGGGACTTCATCCAGTTGATGTTGCCCTTGATGGTGTTGATCTCACCATTGTGGGCCAGCATCCGGAACGGCTGGGCCAGGCGCCATTCGGGGAAGGTGTTGGTGGAATAGCGCTGGTGGAAGATCGCCACTGCGGCGCTGAAGCGTTCATCCTTGAGGTCGGGATAGAACTCGTCGATGTGCTCGGCCAGAAACATACCCTTGTAGATCAAGGACTTCGCCGAGAACGAACACAGGTAGAAGCCCTGCAGGTTTTGGGCGTGGACGCGCTTTTCGATGCGCTTGCGGCACAGGAACAGGGCGCGCTCCAGGGCCTCACCCTCCAGGCCGGCCGGCGCGGCCAGCATGATCTGCTCGATCTCGGGCCGGGTGGCGTTGGCCTTCTCGCCGATCACCGAGGTGTCGACGGGCACCTGCCGCCAGCCATAGATATAGAAGCCGAAACGCAAGGCCTCGGCCTCGACGATGGTGCGGCAGGCCTCTTGGGCGGCGAGATCGGTACGCGGCAGGAAGACCTGGCCCACGGCGATCGGGCCCTGGCGCAGGGCGTGGCCGGTGCGGCGGACCTGGTCGACGAAGAAGTCCTGCGGCACGCTGACCAGCACGCCGGCCCCGTCGCCGGTCTTGCCGTCGGCGTCGACCGCGCCCCGGTGCCAGAGGGCTTTCAGGGCCTTGATCGCCAGCTCTACGACTTCGCGGCGCGGCTGGCCGTCGATGGCGCAGACCAGGCCCACGCCGCACGCGTCGCGCTCGGTCGAGGGATCATAGGCGTGGCCGTCGATCAGGGCCTGGCGGTTCTTCAGATAGAGGTCCATCTGGGTCATCGTCTTGTCTCTCGCTCCTTCTCCCTTTGCGGGAGAAGGTGGCCGAAGGCCGGATGAGGGGTCGAAAGCCCTATCGGATAAGCCGGTGTGACCCCTCACCCGGCCGCTCTGCGGCCACCCTCTCCCCCAAAGGGAGAGGGAAACCAAAAATAATCCCCCCCGGTCGAGAGCGCCGC
>JACMOF010000338.1 GCA_014378155.1 Caulobacter sp.
CTGGGCCTTGGGCTTGCGCGGATCGGGCCAGTCCTTGCGGTCCTTCAGCAGCACGAAGGTGTCGGCGACGCTGGGCGGCATGGGATCGGTGGCCACCTCGGCGGTGCCCATCTTGCCCACGACCTTGTCGACCTCCGGGAATTGCTTGATCCGCGCCTCCAGGGCGGTCTGCATCTTCACCGCCTGGGTCAGGCTGGTCCCAGGAATGCGCAGGGCGTGCAGGGCGATGTCGCCTTCGTCGAGACTGGGAATGAACTCCGAGCCCATGCGCGAGGCGGCCAGGCCGGCGATCAGCACCAGGACGATCGCCCCGGCCACGAAGGCGGTCTTGAACCGCAAGGCCGTGGCCAGGGCTGGCTCATAGGCGCGCCGGGCCAGGCCCATCAGCTTGCTCTCCTTCTCCTCGACCCTGCCGGTCACGAACAGCGCGACGGCGGCGGGGACGAAGGTCAGGGACAGCAGCAGGGCCGAGGTCAGGGCAATGACGACGGTGATCGCCATCGGGTGGAACATCTTTCCCTCGACACCGGTCAGGGCGAAGATCGGCACATAGACCAGGGTGATGATCAGCACGCCAAACAGCGACGGCTTGATCACCTCGCCGGTGGCCTCGGCGGCCAGGTCGAAGCGCTCCTGCCGCGACAGCAGCCGGCCCAGCTGGTGCTGGGCCATGCCGAACCGCCGCAGGCAGTTCTCGACGATGATCACCGCGCCATCGACGATCAGGCCAAAGTCCAGCGCCCCCAGGCTCATCAGGTTGCCCGAGGTTTTGGTCTGCACCATGCCGGTGATGGTCATCAGCATGGCCAGGGGGATGACCGCCGCAGTGATCAGGGCCGCGCGGATGTTTCCGAGCAGCAGGAACAGCACGACGATCACCAGCAGGGCGCCTTCGACCAGGTTGGTCTCGACCGTGGCGATGGTGCGATCGACGAGGTCGGTGCGGTCGTAGATCGGCTTGGCGGTGACCCCGGCCGGCAGGGCCTTGGCGGCGACCTCCAGCTTGGCGGCCACGGCGCGCGACACCGTGCGGCTGTTCTCGCCGACCAGCATCATCACCGTGCCCAGCACGACCTCGCGGCCGTTCTCGGTGGCCGCGCCGGTGCGCAGCTCCTCGCCCATCACCACGTCGGCGACATCGGCGATGCGGATCGGCGCGCCGCCGCGATTGGCGACCACGATGCGATTTAGGTCCGCGATGCCGGCGGCCTGGCCCGGCGTGCGGACCAGATATTGTTCGCCGTAGCGCTCGACATAGCCGGCGCCGACATTGGCGTTGTTGTTCTCAAGTGCGGCGATCACCTCGTCCATCGTCACGCCATAGGCCGCCAGCCGCTGCGGCCAGGGGGTGACATGGTACTGGCGGACATAGCCGCCGATGGTGTTGACCTCGGTGACGCCCGGCGTGTTGCGCAGCTGTGGCCGGACCACCCAGTCCTGCAGGGTGCGCAGGTCCTCGGGGCTGTAGGCCTCGCCACCGGGCTTGCGGGCCCCCGGGCTGGCCTCGACCGTGTACATGAAGATCTCGCCCAGCCCCGTGGCGATCGGGCCAAGCTCGGGTTCGACGCCCTTGGGCAGCTGGCCGCGAACGGTCTGCAGGCGCTCGTTGATCAGCTGGCGGGCGAAGTAGATGTCGGTCCCGTCGCGGAACACGGCGGTGACCTGGCTGAGGCCATAGCGCGAGATCGAGCGGGTGTATTCCAGGCCCGGAACCCCGGCGATGACCGTCTCGACCGGGAAGGTGACCCGTTGTTCGGATTCGAGCGGCGAGTAGCCTGCGGCCTCGGTGTTGATCTGGACTTGGACGTTGGTGATGTCGGGGGTGGCGTCGATCGGCAGGCGCTGGAAACTCCAGATCCCCAAGCCCGCCAGTACGACGACGAAAGCCATGACCGCCCAGCGATGGACGATCGAGGCGGCGATGATGCGGTTCAGCATGACGCGCCCCTAATGATCGTGGCTCGCGCCGGACTTCTCGATGTCCGCGCGAATGAGGAAGGCGCCGTCGGTGACGTACTGGGTTCCAGGCTCCAGGCCGCCCAGGACTTGCGTCCATTCGGGCGTGCGGACGCCAAGCTCCAGCATCCGCACCTCGTAGCTGTCGCCGACCTTGGCGAACACTACCTCGAAGTCCCGGAAGTGCTGGATGGCCTTGGTCCGCACCGCCAGGGCCGCCGGTCGCGAGCCGACGGTGACGGCGCCCTCGACGCCCAGGCCCGGCCGCCAGGCGGGGCCGGCCCCATCGGGCAGATGGACGTGGGCCAGCTGGGTTTGGCTGGCCATGTCGGCCGAGGGCAGGATCGACTCCACCGTGGCCAGGATGCGGTCGGTCCCCGACAGGCTGCGCACCTCGACGCTCTGGCCGACCCGGACCCGCTCGGAGTCGCGCGGATAGACGAACAGCTCGGCGTGAAGCTTGGTCGGATCGGCGATTACGAAGATCGGCCGGTCATGGGCCACGTCGCCGACATTGCTGTTCTTCTCGATGATCTGGCCCGAGATCGGGGCCGGGATCGAATAGGTCTGCAGGCTCTCAGACGACTCGACGCGGGCCACGATCTGGCCCTTGCGGACCATCTGGCCCAACTCGCCGCGCAGGCTCATGATCCGGCCGGGATACCAGGCGCGGACCTCGCCCTTGCCTTCCGGCGTTACTTCGATCCGACCGTTGAGCGTCACGGTCTCGCCGATCGCCATGGGGCCGGCCGTCTCGATCTTGACGCCGCCGGCCTGGGCGGCCTGGGCGGTCATGGTCGTGCGGCCCTCATAGGAGGCATAGCGCCAGGCGTGCGTCCTACCGCCCTCGCCGGCGCTGACCGCCACGTCGAACGAGTGCGGCTCGGCCACCACGCCCGCGCCGCGCAGATAGTCTTCCCGCGGATTGAAGGTGAAGCGATCCACCTGGCCGCCAAGCCTGGTCAGGGCTACGTCGAGGGTCACCTGGCGCGGATCGACCGGCTTGTCCTTGCGGTAGGGATAGAAGCGGAACTCCGGCTCGACGCCGGTCTCGAAGATCGTCACCTCCAGGCTGAAGTCGCCGTCGCGCAGCAGGCGGCCGTTGTGGGGGCCGCGCTCGAACTCGGCTTCGGCCTCGCCATGGTCATCGGGCTTGGCGGCCTTGTCGCCGGCCCCGCAGGCGGTCAGGCCCAGGGCGGCCGTGCCGAGAAGCAGCGCCCACAGGGGGCGGCGGGTCAGGGTCGGGTTCATGGTTGAAGCTCCGTGCGGGCGAGCATCGCGTGCGCGCCGGTCAGGCGATCCAGGGCCGCCCCGTCTTGATGGAAGGACTTGAGGATTTCGACCCGGCGGGTCCTGGCGTCGATCAGGGCGCGTTGGGCGGCGATGACGTCGAGATAGCTGAAGCCGCCGCGATTGAAGCCGTCGCGAACCAGGGTTACGGCGCGCTCGGCATTGGGCAGCACCTCCGCGTCGGTCCGCTTGACCTCGGCGGCGGCGGCCGCGCGGCGAGCGATCAGGCGGGCGATCAGGCGCTCGCGTTCGATCTGGAAGGCGCCCAGATCGGCCGCGATCACCGCCCGTTCGGCGCGGGCCCGGTCGATGGCGCCGCGGTTGGTGTCGTAGCGGCCCAATGGGATGGTCGCGCCGACCACCAGGGCCACCGCGCCTTCGTCCTGCAGGTGGCGAACACCGAGACTGACGGTCGGGTCCTGCACCGCGCGGCTCTGTTCGACGGCGATGCGGGCGGCGGCGATGTCCTGCTCGACGGCCAGCAGCTTCAGGTCTGGCGTATCGACCGCAGCGGTCGCGCCCCCTGGGCGGCGGGTGTCTTCGAACAGGTCTTCCGTGACCGAGAACTCGGCCGAGCCGCCCCAATAGGCGGCCAGGGCCGCGCGCGCGTCGCGCCCGTTGGTCTGGGCCCGATCCAGGCTGACCCTGGCCTGGGCCAGTTCGGCGTCGGCGCGGGCCCCGGCGAACAGCGGGTCACGCGCGCCGGCCACGCGGCGGCTGACTTCCCGCTCGGCGCGCAGGGCCACGGCCAGGCGCTCTTCAGCCACGGCGACCTCGGCCTGCGCGGCCAGGACATCGACGAAGGCCAGTTGCACGGCCTTGGCCAGGTCGAGGCGCCGGACCTGGGCACGGGCTTCCACCAGGCCGATCTCGCGCTGCGCCAGGGCGGTGCGCGCCTGGCGCTTGCCGCCACGCTCATAGGTCTGCTGGTAGGACAGCGTGGCTTCGGTGCGGCCCAACGTCGAGAACGGCCCGCTGCCGGTGAAGTTCTCGACCTCCATTCCAAGGCTGGGATTGGGCCGGACATTGGCCTGGCGGACATTGGCTTTCGAGGCGTCGAGGCGGGCCTTGACGCCGGCCAGCGACGGGTCGGCCGAAAGGGTTCGCCGCAGCGCCTCGTCCAGCGACAGAGGCGCGGACGACGTTTGGGCGAAGGCGGGCGTGGCGACGATCAGGGCCGTGCTCATGATGAGCGCGCGCGCGTAGGCCGCGAGGCGACGCGCGGGCGCGCGGCCCGGCGAGGTCGGGGGCATGGGAAATCTCCAAGGCAGGGATCAGCGCGGCCGAACGGCCGGCGCGGCTACAGACAGGTCGAGGTCTGGATCAGGCCTTTGGCGGACGCTTCAGGCCGCAACCGGCCAGGCCCGCATGATGAACGCTCCGCGCCGGCGCGACGCTCTGGCGGTGGGCGGGGGCCGCGAGGGGCATGGCCAGATCAACGCCCAGGCCAACGGCGTGGTGATCCACGTGGTGCTGATGCGGCTCGCCAGCGGGATCGCCGGGGCTGGCGGGATCGTCGATCGCCGCGTCGTCGCAATGGTGATGGTCATCCCCGACATCGCCGGCGGCCTGGGTCGCATGATGTCCGGCGTGGTCGGCCATCTCGAAGGCCTGCGCCGCCGTCTGACCGGCGAGCGACAGCGCGATCGCCACGCACAGCATGGCGACCCACCCGCTCGTTTGCCGAAACAGCGCCAAGCCCATGCCGACGGTGATGCGCCCGGAGCGTTCCTGATGCAAGACGCGCAAGGTCGCATTCGCGTGGACGATCCTCCGCGAGCCCGGTGGGCGCCTCACGCCGCGGCCCTGAGTTCAGCCTGCGACTGGCGCACGATGACATAGGCCGATTGCAGGAAGACCCCAGCCAGGAAGACACCGGTGATCAGATCGGGCCAGCGCGATCCGGTCAACCAGACCAACCCTCCCGCGACAACCACGGCAAGGCTTTCGATCAGGTCATTGCGGGTGCAGAGCCAGACCGATCGTACATTGGCGTCACCATCGCGAAACCGCACCAGCAGCAGGGCGGCCAGGAGGTTGGCCAGAAAGCCCAGGACGCCAAGGCCAGTGATGACATTGCCCTGCGGCGGCGCGCCGGTCATCGCCCGCCAGATCGCGAAGCTCAGGACCGCGACAGCGACGACGGCGAGGCTGGCGCCCTTGAGCAGCGCGGCGCCGGCGCGGGTTCGCGTCGACCGGCCGATGACCCATAGGCTGATGGCGTAGGTGGCGCTATCGGCCAGGAAGTCCAGGGCGTTGGCCGCCAGGGCCGCGGACCCCTGCGACAGGCTGCCGAGCGCGACCGCGATGAAGGCCGCCGCGTTGATGGCGATTACCGCCGTCAGGATGCGGCGATAGGCGGGCGAGGCGCCATCGAAGACGACGGACTGGCCGCAGCAACTGGTCGCGCAGGGTTTGGTGTCGGTCTCTACGGTCATGGCGTCCCTTGAATCAGGAGGACACTCAGCTTCCTCTAGTGACTAGAGGAGCAAGGGGCTATCATGCGCCCACGATGGAAAATCTCAGATCCTCGCCGGATGCGCCGCGCGCGATCGGCCAACTCGCCGCCCTCACGGGCGTTAAGGTCCCGACCATCCGCTTCTACGAGCAGATCGGTCTGCTGCCCGAACCGTCGCGGACATCGAGCGCCCGGCGACAGTATGACGCCGACGCCGTTCGACGGCTCACCTTCATCCGGCACGCGCGCCAACTGGGCTTTCCCGTGGAAGCGATCCGTTCGCTGCTTGAGCTTTCCGACCATCCCGATCGCTCCTGTGAACAGGCCAACCAGCTGGCGGCGCAACAACTCGCCGCCGTCGATGAGAAGATCGCCCAGCTGCAGACGCTGAGGCAGGAACTCCACCGTCTCGCCCATGCGGGTTGC
>JACMOF010000339.1 GCA_014378155.1 Caulobacter sp.
AAATCCAAGTCCGACTTCGTCAAGCGCCTGAAGGACGCCAAGAACCCGGCCCTGATCATCGGCGCCGGCGCTCTGGGACGTGCCGATGGCGGCGCCATCGCCAAGGCCGCGGCGGACCTCGCCAAGACCTTCGGCATGACCTGGAACGTCCTGCATACCGCCGCCAGCCGCGTCGGCGGCCTGGATCTGGGCTTTATTCCGGGCGAGGGCGGCAAGACCGCCACCCAGATGGTCGCCAAGGGCGCGCTGGACGTGCTGTTCCTGATGGGCGCCGACGAGATCGACGTCACCGCCAGCGACGCCTTCACCGTCTATTTGGGCACCCACGGGGACGCCGGGGCCCACAAGGCCGACGTGATCCTGCCAGGCGCGGCCTATACCGAAAAGGACGGCCTCTATGTGAACACCGAAGGCCGGGTCCAGATGGGCCAGCGCGCGGTGTTTCCCAAGGGCGAGGGCCGTGAAGACTGGTCCATCCTGCGGGCCCTGTCGGACCGCCTCGGCGCGACGCTGCCCTACGACACCCTGGCCCAGTTGCGCGCCAAGCTGTTCGCCGATCACCCGACCTTCGGGCGAATCGACTACGCTCCGGGCGCGGCGGCCTCGGCCATCGATCTCTCCGGGATCGCGGCGGCCGGCGCGGCCACTGATGCGCCGCTCGCCAGCGGCGTGCGGGCCTTCCACCTGACCAACCCCATCGCCCGCGCCAGCGTGACGATGGCCGAGTGCGCGGCCGTGGCGGCCGACGCCTCCAAGATCGCGGCGGAGTAGGGGATGGACGCTTCCATCAATTTCTGGGCTACGGCGCCGGGCTGGACGCTGCTGACGGTCGGCAAGATCATGCTGATCATCCTGCCGCTGTTGGTCTGCATGGCCTTCTTCATGCTGGCCGACCGCAAGATCTGGGCAGGCGTCCAGATGCGCAAGGGCCCCAACGTCGTGGGACCGTTCGGCCTGCTGCAGTCCTTCGCCGACCTGATCAAGTTCGTGCTGAAGGAGCTGATCATCCCCGATGGCGCCGACAAGGCGGTGTTCCTGCTGGCCCCGGTGCTGACCTTCCTGCTGTCGCTGGTCGGCTGGGCGGTGATCCCGTTCGCCCCGGGCTGGGTGATCTCCAACATCAATGTCGGCGTGCTGTACCTGTTCGCCATCAGCTCGCTGGGCGTCTACGGCATCATCATGGGAGGCTGGGCGTCGAACTCGAAGTACCCCTTCCTGGGCTCGCTTCGGTCGGCCGCGCAGATGGTCTCCTACGAGGTCTCCATCGGCCTGGTGATCATCACCGTCATCCTGCTCTCGGGCAGCATGAACCTGAGCACCATCGTCGAGAAGCAGGCCGGCGGGTTCTGGAACTGGAACTTCCTCGGCGGCGGACTGCACAACTGGCCCATCGCCATCGTGATGTTCGCCATGTCGGTGATCTTCTTCATCTCGGCGCTGGCCGAGACCAACCGCCCGCCCTTTGACCTGCCCGAAGCCGAGTCCGAGCTCGTGGCCGGCTATCAGGTGGAATATTCCTCCAGCCCGTTCCTGCTCTTCATGATCGGCGAGCTGGTGAACATCGTGCTGATGTGCTCGCTGATCTCGCTGCTGTTCTTCGGTGGCTGGCAGGCGCCTATCGACTTCGCCTTCGTCCACCAGTGGGGCGACATGGCGCAGGGCTTCTACGGCCTGATGTGGTTCTTCGCGAAGACCTGCTTCTTCTTCTTCCTTATCGCCATGGCGAAAGCCATCGTGCCTCGCTACCGCTATGACCAGCTGATGCGCCTGGGCTGGAAGGTCTTCCTGCCCACCGCCGGCATCGCCGTGGTCCTGGTGGCGGCCTGGCGCGTCTTCGGGCCCGCCGCGGCATGAGGATCCTGCTCGTCATCTCCAGCCTGATGCTCTGCGCCGCCTGCGCCAGCGGTGTCACGCCTGATGGCGGCGTGGCGAGCTATGACGCCCTGAAGACGGCCCGCGACGCGTGCCTGGCCAAGGGCGGCGACCTGCAGCTGGCGAAGGAAGGTGATCCTCAGTCGATCACCGCCTACGTCTGCAAACGAAAGTGACCGCGATATGATGCAGCGTATTACCCAGGCCGTGAAAGGCGCGGCCCTGATGGACTTCGTGGGCGCCTTCGGGATGGCCATGAAGTACATGGTCCGCCCCAAGGCCACCGTGCTCTATCCCTATGAGCGTGGGCCGCAGTCGCCGCGTTTCCGGGGCGAGCACGCCCTGCGCCGCTATCCCAATGGCGAAGAACGCTGCATCGCCTGCAAGCTCTGCGAAGCCATCTGCCCGGCCCAGGCCATAACCATCGAGGCCGAGCCTCGCGAGGACGGCAGCCGCCGGACCACCCGCTACGACATCGACATGGTGAAGTGCATCTACTGCGGCCTGTGCCAGGAGGCCTGCCCGGTGGACGCCATCGTCGAGGGCCCCAATACCGAGTTCGCGGTCGAGACCCGCGAAGAGCTCTATTACGACAAGGAACGCCTGCTCGATAACGGGGACCGTTGGGAGCGGCAGATCGCGAAGAATCTGGAACTGGACGCGCCCTACCGGTAAGACCCGGGCGCGATTCCGAAAGCTAATCACCGCGTCGCCGTCAGGCGCCGGTCACTGAAATTAAGGGGCTGAGAAGAGCCGTCATGGCCGTTCAGGCGATCGCATTCTATCTGCTGGCGACGGTGACCCTGGTCGCCGGTGTCTGCGTGGTTTCGGCCCGCAGCCCGGTGCACTCAGTGCTGTTCCTGATCCTGGCCTTCTTCTCCGCCGCAGGGCTGTTCGTGATGCTGGGGGCCGAGTTCCTCGCCATGCTCCTGGTGGTCGTCTATGTCGGCGCCGTCGCGGTGCTGTTCCTGTTCGTCGTCATGATGCTGGACGTCGACTTCTCCACCCTGCGGCAGGGCTTCGCCCGCTACATGCCACTGGGCGCGGGCGTCGCCGGCATCCTGGCCTTCGAGATGATCCTGGTCTCCACCGCGGTCTCCACCGGCGGCGCGGCCCGGCTCAATGACACCCCTCAGGCGTCGGGCGTGGACATCTCCAACGCCGAGACCATCGGCCGCGTGCTCTACACCGACTACATCTACTTCTTCCAGGCGGCGGGTCTGGTGCTGCTGGTGGCCATGATCGGCGCCATCGTGCTGACCCTGCGCCATAAGCCCGGCGTGCGCCGGCAGGTGATCGCCGACCAGGTGGCGCGCGGGCCTGCGACCGGCATGCGGGTCATTTCCATCAAACCCGGCGCGGGGATCGACGAATGAGCATCGGGCTCGCCCATTACCTGGCGGTCGCCGCGATCCTGTTCACCATCGGGGTGTTCGGGATCTTCGTGAACCGCAAGAACATCATCGTCATCCTGATGTCGATCGAGCTGATCCTGCTCGCCGTGAACATCAATCTGGTGGCCTTCTCAGTCTATCTGCACAACGTCACGGGGCAGATTTTCGCGCTGTTCGTGCTGACCGTCGCCGCGGCCGAGGCCGCTGTCGGCCTGGCCATCCTGGTGACGTTCTTCCGTAACCGCGGCGACATCGCCGTGGACGACGTCTCCGTGATGAAGGGTTGAGGACCCGACCATGACCCCTCAGCTTCTCGTCACTATCGCGGTCTTCGCGCCCCTGGTCGCCGCCATGATCGCGGGCCTGTCCGGCCGCCGCATCGGCAACCTGGCCTCGCAGGCCATCACCACGGGCGCCCTGTTCCTGTCCTGCGCCATCGCCTGGACCACCTTCCATGGGGTGATCTGGGGCGACTGGCCGGCCAAGTTCACCGTCCACCTGCTGCCCTTCATCAATATCGGCGACTTCCAGTCCAACTGGTCGATCCGCATCGACACCCTGTCGGCCGTGATGCTCGTGGTGGTGACCAGCGTCTCCTCGCTCGTCCACCTCTACTCCTGGGGCTACATGGCCGAGGACCCGTCCAAGCCGCGGTTCTTCGCCTATCTGTCGCTGTTCACCTTCGCCATGCTGGCGCTGGTCACCGCCGCCGACTTCATGCAGCTGTTCTTCGGCTGGGAAGGGGTGGGCCTGGCCAGCTACCTGCTGATCGGCTTCTGGTTCCACAAGCCCAGCGCCAACGCCGCCTCCATCAAGGCCTTCGTGGTCAACCGGGTTGGGGACTTCGGTTTCGCGCTCGGCATCATGACCGTCTACTGGATGTTCGGCACGATCCAGTTCGCGGAAATCTTCCCGCACGTCGCCGAGTTCGCCGACAAGGGCTGGTTCTTCGCCGGCCACTGGTTCCACGCCGTGGACCTGGCCTGCGCCCTGCTGTTCGTGGGCGCCATGGGCAAGTCGGCCCAGTTCTTCCTGCACACCTGGCTGCCGGACGCCATGGAAGGCCCGACCCCGGTCTCGGCCCTGATCCACGCGGCGACCATGGTCACCGCCGGCGTCTACATGCTGTGCCTGCTGTCGCCGATGTTCGAATATGCCCCGATCACCAAGAACATCATCACGGTGATCGGTGCGATCACCGCCCTGTTCGCGGCCACGGTCGGCCTGGCCCAGAACGACATCAAGCGGGTCATCGCCTATTCGACCTGTTCGCAACTGGGCTACATGTTCTTCGCGGCCGGCGTCGGCGCCTATCAGGCGGCGATGTTCCACCTGTTCACCCACGCCTTCTTCAAGGCGCTGCTATTCCTGGGCGCCGGTTCGGTGATCCACGGCATGCACCACGAGCAGGATATGCGAAAGTACGGCGCCCTGGCCAAGCTGCTGCCCGTGACCTTCATCGCCATGACCATCGGCACGCTCGCCATCACCGGCCTGGGCTTCCCGCCGCTGGAACTGGGCTTTGCCGGCTTCTACTCCAAGGACACCATCATCGAGGCGGCCTTCGCGGCCGGCCGCGCCAATCCGACGGCGCTGTTTGCCTGGGTGATCGGCGTGCTGGTGGCGGGGTTGACCTCATTCTACTCCTGGCGTCTGGCCTTCTTCACCTTCAACGGCAAAGCCCGTTGGGGTCATGACGACCATCACGTGCGCGACGCCCAGGCGGACCATGCGCACGGCGGCGGCGTGCACGACGAGACCCATGACGAGCCCCTGGCCGACGATGCTCATGGCGTCCATGGGCATGACGACCACGGCCACGGCCATGATCACAAGCCGCACGAGAGCCCCTGGGTGATGCTGGTCCCGCTGATCGTCCTGTCGATCGGCGCGGTGTTCGCCGGGTTCGTGTTTGTCGATTACTTCGTCGGTCACGGCCAGGTCGAGTTCTGGCGCGGCGCGATTTACAACGCCCCGACCAACCACGTTCTGCACGAAGCCCACGAAGTGCCTGAACTGGTGAAGTACAGCCCGCTGATCGCCTCGATCCTCGGCCTGGCCATCGCCGTCTGGGTCTATCTGATCAAGGGTAATGAGCGGCTGGGCGCTGCGCTCGCGGCCCGCAACGGCCCGCTCTACGTGTTCTTCTACAACAAGTGGTTCTTCGACGAGCTGTACCAGGCCACCTTCGTGCGCCTGACCAAATTCCTCGGCGACTTGTTCTGGAAGGGCGGCGACCAAAAGCTGATCGACGGTTTCGGACCAGACGGCGTCAGCGCCGCCTCTTACGCGATCGGCCGGCGCACCGGCAGGCTGCAGAGCGGCTACCTCTATCACTACGCCTTCGTCATGCTGATCGGTGTCGCCGGATTGCTCCTCTTCGCTCTCGTCAAGTTCCGCTAGGGAGGACTGATCCATGACCGGCCTTCTTAGCCTCACCACCTTCGCCCCGCTTGTCGGCGTCGCCGTCCTGCTGGCGGTCCGCGCCCTGCAGGGCGACAACGCCAAGACCGACAATCTGGCCAAGTGGATCGCCCTGGCGACTACCCTGGTCACCCTGGCCCTGTCGGTCGTGCTGGTCGCCCAGTTCGACGCCAAGAACCCCGGCTTCCAGTTCGTGGAGGACGCGGCCTGGTTCGCGGGTCTGCACTACCGCATGGGCGTGGACGGGATCTCGATCCTGTTTGTGCTGCTGACCGCGTTCCTGCTGCCGATCTGCGTGATCGCCAGCTGGAAGTCGATCGACAAGCGGATCGTGGAATACATGATCTGCTTCCTGGTCCTCGAGACCCTGGTGGTCGGCGTGTTCTGCGCCCTGGACCTGATCCTGTTCTACCTCTTCTTCGAGGGCGGCCTGGTTCCGATGTTCCTGATCATCGGCATCTGGGGCGGCAAGCGCCGGGTCTATGCGGCCTACAAGGTCTTCCTCTACACCCTGCTCGGCTCGGTGCTGATGCTGGCGGCGATCCTGTCGATGATCGCCATCGCCCACACATCGTCGATCCCGGAGCTGATGCACTACAGGTTCGCCCCGTGGCTGCAGACCTGGCTGTGGCTGGCCTTCTTCGCCAGTTTCGCGGTCAAGATGCCGATGTGGCCGGTCCACACCTGGCTGCCCGACGCCCACGTCGAGGCGCCGACGGCGGGTTCGGTGATCCTGGCGGGCATCCTGCTGAAGATGGGCGGCTACGGCTCCCTGCGCTTCAGCCTGCCGATGTTCCCCAACGCCTCGGAGCTGTTCCAGCCGCTGGTGTTCGCCCTGTCGGCGATCGCCATCGTCTACACCTCGCTAGTCGCCTTCCGTCAGACCGACATCAAGAAGCTGATCGCCTATTCGTCGGTCGCCCACATGGGCTTCGTGACCATGGGCATTTTCTCGGGCAATGTGCAGGGCGAGCAGGGCGCGATCTTCCAGATGCTGAGCCACGGCCTGATCTCGGGCGCGCTCTTCCTCTGCGTCGGCGTGGTCTATGACCGCATGCACACCCGCGAAATCGCCTTTTATGGCGGACTGACCAACCGCATGCCCTGGTACGCCGCGACCTTCATGCTGTTCACCATGGGCAATGTCGGCCTGCCGGGCACCTCGGGCTTCGTCGGCGAAATCCTCACGATGACCGGCACGTACCAAGCCTCGACCTGGACGGCTCTGGTGGCCACCATGGGCGTGATCCTGTCGGCGGTCTATGCGCTGAACCTCTATCGGCGCGTGATGTTCGGCGACATCGTCAATCCGGACCTGAAGACCATCACCGACCTCGACAAGCGCGAGATCCTGATCTTCGCCCCGCTGATCATCGGCACCCTGGTGCTCGGCATTTATCCCAATCTCATCTTCAACCTGACCGCGTCGTCCGTCGACGGGCTCGTCGGCGCCTGGCGCGCCGCCGTGGGCGGGTGAGGGACCTCATGACGTTCGCCGACAACTTCTCGCTGGTTCTTCCCGAAGTCATCCTCGGGGTCTCGGCCTTGGTGCTGCTGGTCTGGGGCGCGTTCCAGGGCAAGACCACGCCGCTGTTCACCGGCGCGGCCGTCCTGGCCCTGCTGGGCGCTGCCGTGGCCGCCGTGGTCGGGCCGCATGGCCACGCCTTCAACGGTGTCTATGCCGCCGACGCCGCCGCCAGCTACGCCAAGGTCGCCATCTATCTGTTTAGCGCCATCGCCATCGTGCTGGGCGACCGCTGGCTGGCCGTGCGCGGCGACCAGAAGTTCGAATTCGCCGTGCTGATCATCCTGGCCGCCGTGGGCATGGGCGTCACCGCCTCGGCCGGCGACCTGATCAGCCTTTATATCGGGGTCGAGCTGCAGTCGCTGGCCCTGTACGTGCTGGCCGCTTTCCGCCGCGACGACGCCAAGTCGTCGGAGGCGGGCCTGAAGTACTTCGTGCTCGGCGCCCTGTCGTCAGGCCTGCTGCTGTACGGCGCTTCGCTCATTTACGGTTTCGCGGGTTCCACTCGCTTCGCCGACAACGCCGCGGTCTCGCAGCACGGCGACGGCGTGGGCCTGCTGTTTGGCCTGGTGTTCCTGAT
>JACMOF010000340.1 GCA_014378155.1 Caulobacter sp.
ATCGCCTTGGCGCCGCCTTGCTTGGCCAGCGTGATCGTGATCGCGGCCGTCAGCGTCGTCTTGCCATGGTCAACGTGACCGATGGTGCCGATGTTGCAGTGCGGCTTGTTACGTTCGAACTTTTCCTTGGCCATGGTCTCTACCTTGCGCGCCGGCGGCTATGAATGTGGATCGTCATATATAGGGAGCTGGAGCGGGTAGCGGGAATCGAACCCGCATCCTCAGCTTGGAAGGCTGCTGCACTACCACTGTGCTATACCCGCCCAATATACCCCATCGGGCTAGCGGGGTCGCGTCGGCTCCCGGTCTCTGGCTTTGGGGCCAAGCCTTGTTGGAGCTCTCGCCGCGCGTGGTGGGGGAAGTAGGACTCGAACCTACGAAGGCGTACGCCAGGGGATTTACAGTCCCCCCCCTTTGCCACTCGGGACATTCCCCCAGCGCGCGGCAGAGTTCTTTCAAAGCGGCCTTTCCAGTCTCGAACCCGCGGCGAGCCGCGCGTCACGAAAAAGGAACAAAAGCTTCCTCGAGACCGGTGAGACGGTGCTAAAGCAGCGCCGCCCTGGCTCGCGGAAACCCTCAGGGCCCCAAATCGGAGCGCGTCTTATAGTGTCCTCTCATTCCGAACGCAACGACCGGAAACCGCCTTCTGCGAAAGGTCGCGATTTTCGCTCCAACCCCAGGAAAAATAACGAGTTTTCCAAGGGCCAAGGTGACGCCAAGGACTGGATCTGGGGCACGCACGCTGTCGAGGCGGCGCTTTCCAACCCCGCCAGGCCCGCGCCAAAACGCCTGTTGGCGACCGCCGACCGCGCCAAGCGACTCAGCCCCGATCTGGCCAAGGCGTCCTTCCTGACGGTCATGGAAGGCGCCGAGATTGCTCGCCAGCTGCCGCCCGGCGCGGTGCACCAGGGCATCGCGCTGAAGATCGACGAGCCCGAGGCGCTGTCGGTCTATGACTTGGGCATGCCGGCTCAGGGCCTGTTGGTGATGTTCGACCAGATCACCGACCCCCAGAACATCGGCGCCATCTTCCGCTCGGCCGCCGCGTTCGGCGCGCGCGGCGTGATACTCCAGGACCGCCATGCCCCCGCCCTGTCAGGCGTGCTGGCCAAGACCGCCGTCGGGGCGATCGACAAGATCCCCTATGCCCGCGTGGTCAATCTGTCCCGCGCCCTGGAAGAACTGAGCGACCTGGGCTGGCGGGCCGTGGGCCTGGCTGGCGAGGCCGAACACACCCTGGACCAGGTTCTGGACGGCCGCCCGACGGTTCTGGTGCTGGGATCGGAAGGCGAAGGCGTCCGACGCTTGGTTGCCGAACATTGTGATGCGATGGGAAAAATTGCCATGCCGGGCGGGTTTGAGAGCTTGAACGTGTCTGCGGCGGCAGCGGTGGCGCTCTACGAAGCGTCAAAAGTTCGCCCGTAGGAAGAAACCAGTTCGTGAATCTCTCTTAACCGTTTTGATTTCGTCGCGATGACGTGGTTCTCTCAACGCTTGTTCCTACAGGCGACGCTTGCCGGGAGTTCGAACATGGGATCGGGGGACCCGATGTTGCATAACAAAGTCCGTTTGACGGCTCTGGCCGGATGCGCGGTTGGGGTTTTGGTGGTGGCCGGTTGCGGCGCGCGCGAACCTGTCGAGGCGCCGCCCGCCTCGGCCGCGCCGGGCTATGGCGCGACCCAGACCCCCGAGCTGATGGGTGCCGCGCCGGGCGAGACCACGCCGGCCGACGGCCTGCTTGGCGGCCCCGCGGCTTCGACCCTGCCGGTCGCCGCGCCGGTCCCCGTGTCCAGCCACCCCGGTCTGAAAACCTGGCGGCGCGCCGACGGCACCCTGGTGACCGCCATGGCCCCGATCGCCAATCCCAAGCATAGGGTCGTGCATTATAAGCCGCGCGCCGTCGCGCATCACGCCGCCATCGCCGCGCCACGGCCCGTGGGCAAGTCGGCGCCCGCGCCGGTCGCTCATCCGGTGATCAAGCCCGCCGCCAGGTCCGTGGCCGTGGCGCCAGCTCCGGCCCCGGTTAGGCCCGTCCCCGCCGTCAAACCCGTCGCCGCTGTGGCCATGGCCCCGACCCCGGCCATCGTCGCGCCGGTCAAGGCCGCGCCGCCGAAGGTCCTCACCAAGCTACAGAAGCTGCAAGCGGCCGTGGCGCCGGAAGCCACCAAGGGCGCCGTCCTGGCCTCGGGAGAAAGCCTGGCCCAGGGCAAGGAGGGCCAGGTCACCTTGTCCCTGCCCGCCACCCTCGGCGACATGATCAAGAAGGAAGCCGCCAAGCTGGGCCTAACCAAGGCGGCCAAGAAGACCAGCGCCTATGCCGACCTGCAGGGCGAAGGCTACCAGATCACCCCGAACGGCCGCCAGACCGCCGTGGTAAAGCCGGGTGAAGCCCCGACCTTCGCTTGGCAGGTCAAGCCCACCGATAAGGCGACCGGCGCATTGAAAACCGAATTCGGCGTCGAGCTGAACGGGACCAAGCCTGCCCAAGGCTTCTCGCTCGGCTCGATCGCCAAGCAGGTCGCACCGATGCGCGAGAAGGTTCAGGAAGCCACCAAGGGCTTCAAGTTCGCCCTGCCCAGCCTGGGCGGCTTCGAGACCATCGACGTGCCTGGCCTGGGCAAGGTCCAAGGCAAGTCGGTGCTGGGCGGCGCCCTGGTGCTGCTGGCCCTGCTGATCCTGGTCGCGATCGCCCGCAACGCCTCGGCCTCGAGGACCCGAGCCGAGCGCCAGCGCAAGTTCCGCACCCTGACCGACTACGGCCGCAACGAGATGGAATTCGAAGCGCCGCCGCAATCGGCCAGCGTCAACTATGTGAACCCGATGGTGGCCGCCGCTGGTGGCGCCTTGGCCGGCGCAGCGGTGGCCACTGCGGTCAACCACCACGGCCATGACGATCACGCTCGTGACGACCATGGTCATGACAGTCCTGAGCACGACGCCCATGCTGGCGACCCCGCTCGCGACGCTCACGGCCATGGGACCCACGCCGAACCGGACCACCACGACCACCCCCATGACGGTCATCACGTCGTCGCGCCGGCCGGAGAGGCCGTGCCTGTCAGCGGTCACGACCACGCCGAGGTCCATCCCGTCGAGCACGCTGGCGATCACGACGTCCATGCCGACCATGGTCAACATGTCGAAGGCCACGAGACCCACAAGGAACTCGAGCCCGCGCACTAGGCGATGCTTGCCAGACCGCCCAGCCTGACGCATTGAAGCCGCATGTTTGATGCGCTCATAGCCCAGGTGGGCGGGCTGGATGGTCCGTTCGCGGCCTTCCTGTCCGTCCTGATGATCGACCTTGTCCTCGCGGGCGACAACGCTGTGGCCGTTGGCCTGGCGGCCGGCGGCCTGCCGGTCAAGGATCGCCGCAAGGTCATCCTGTACGGCCTGGGCGCAGCGGTCGTGCTCCGCATCGGCTTCGCCCTGATCACCACCTGGCTGCTCGGCGTCATTGGCCTGCTGCTGGCCGGCGGCGTGCTGTTGCTGTGGGTCTGCTGGAAGATGTGGCGCGAGCTGCGCGAGCAGTTCACCCACGACCAGGCGGACGCGCGGGCGATGCTGGACAATGATCCGGCCACCGAGCCCCACGTCAAACCGGCCAAGAGCTTCAAGCAAGCCTTCCTGCAGGTGTTGATCGCCGACGTCTCGATGTCGCTGGACAATGTGCTGGCCGTGGCCGGCGCCGCCCGCGAGCACCCCGCCATCCTGGTGTTTGGCCTGCTGCTGTCGATCGCCCTGATGGGCCTGGCCGCCAGTGCGATCGCCAACTTGCTGCACCGGTTCCGCTGGATCGGCTTCATCGGCCTGGCCATCGTGCTCTATGTGGCCGGCCACATGATCTGGGAAGGCCACCGCAGCGTGGTCATGGATCTGGACAAGACCGCCGCCTACAACGCCGCCGCGCCGTCGATCATCGACATCACGCCGGCCGAGCTCGCCGCGCACCTCAAGCATAAGAAATGACCAGGCCAGTCGGTCTGATGGTTCGGCTGGCGGCGCTCAGCGGCTTCCTGGGCGTGGCCTTTGGCGCCTTCGCCGCCCATGGGGCCAAGGATGCCCGCCCCGCCGAGCTGCTGCACACTGGCGCGCTCTATCAGATGATCCACGCCCTAGCGGTGTTCTGCTGGCTGGCGGCGCGGAGAGCCGGCGGCAAGGCGGACTTGTGGACGCCGAGCCTCTTCCTGACTGGCTCGGTGCTGTTCTCGGGCTCGCTCTACGCCATGGCCTTCGGCGCGCCGCGTATCCTGGGAGCGATCACGCCACTGGGCGGCCTGTGCTTCTTGGCTGGCTGGCTGATCCTGGCCTGGCGGGCTGGCGCGGTTGCGGACACCGCCGACTAGAGCATTTTTCGAGCGAAGTGGTTCCGGTTCGCGTGAAGAAAAATGTGTCAAAACAACAGATTAGAGCTCACGGCCTGACGCAGTCAGGTCGGGAAATGCTCTAGAGTAGAGACGACGCGAACGCCTGACCGGTTGCAATCTAACCAACACTTATCGTGAAGCAGCTGGCTGACGTTCGCCAATCCTACGATATTCAAAAACGGGCCGCCGTGGAGGCGCAGCATCATGTGCGCGCCGACTCATTTGGTGCTACGCTGCGGATCGGTGGCGAAGCGGCAGTTATTGAAATCCAGAACGGGCCATCGCATCAGAATACGATCGCTGCAAGGCCTCGCTGGTGAACATAGCCTCATACCGTTTGCGGGCAGCCCCACCTTGCAGTCTCACAACG
>JACMOF010000341.1 GCA_014378155.1 Caulobacter sp.
CCAACCAACGGGTCGCATTGTCGTGGAGTTGGCCAGCGGATCGGCTTTCGCGTTTCCAGCGCGCCTTGGCCAAGGGCTCGAGGCGGCCACCGATGAAGAGCTGGCGAGGGTCGTCATTCCGGGGGCAGGGTACGGCCTGCACTGGGAAGCTCTGGACGTCGATCTGTCGATACCGGGGCTGGCCGCCGGCATCTTCGGAACCAGGGCTCATATGGCCAGGCTCGCCGGACGAGGCGCTTCCGCGGCCAAGGCTGCCGCAGCCCGTGCCAACGGCGCCAAGGGCGGGCGACCGCCCAAGACCAAAACCGCCTGACCGCCGCCGAGATATTCCTCTCTCTTAAGAGAGAGCCGCTCGCCAAATGCGGTGTTCGCCACAGCCGACGTTGACAGACCCCTGGCGCCGCCCCCACTTTCCGGCGCTTCGTCCAAGGTTCGCCCCAAAGGCGCGCCCGAGGCAGACCCCTTTCTCCCCAGGTCCAGAGTCCTAATGATCGTCGTCGTCGTCGAGAGCCCGGCCAAGGCCAAGACCATCAACAAGTATCTCGGCCCCGGCTTCACGGTGCTGGCATCCTACGGTCACATCCGCGACCTGCCGTCCAAGGACGGCTCGGTCGAGCCCGACAACGACTTCCACATGCACTGGGAGGCCGACGCCAAGGGCGCCAAGCGGATCGCCGACATCGTCGACGCCATGAAGGGCGCCGACGGCGTGATCCTGGCCACCGACCCCGACCGCGAAGGCGAGGCCATCAGCTGGCACGTGCTGGAGGTCCTGCAAAAGAAGAAGGCGGTGAAGGACAAAACGGTCAAGCGCGTCACCTTCAACGCCATTACCAAGACCGCCGTGCTGGAGGCGATGGCCCATCCGCGCGACATCGACATGGAGCTGGTTGAGGCCTATCTGGCCCGCCGGGCTCTGGACTATCTGGTCGGCTTTACGCTCTCGCCGGTGCTGTGGCGAAAGCTGCCGGGCAGCCGTTCGGCCGGACGGGTGCAGTCGGTATGCCTACGTCTGATCGTTGATCGCGAGTTGGAGATCGAGCGCTTCAAGACCCAGGAATACTGGACCGTCGAGGCCGATGTCACGGCCGGCGCGGATCCATTCCTGGCCCGGATGGTCAAGTACGAGGGCAAGAAGCTCACCAAGTTCGACCTCGGCAATGAGGGCTCGGCCCTGGCCGCCAAGGCCGCAGTCGAAAAGGCCGTATTCAAGGTCGCCGCCGTCGAGAAGAAGCCCGGTAAGCGCTCGCCCGCCCCGCCCTTCACCACCTCGACCCTGCAGCAGGAAGCCTCGCGCAAGCTGGGTTTCTCGGCCCAACGCACCATGCAGGCCGCTCAGAAGCTGTATGAAGGCATCGACATCGGCGGCGAGACCGTCGGCCTGATCACCTATATGCGGACCGACGGCGTGTCAGTGGAGCCCGAAGGCATAGCCGAGGCGCGCAGCGTGATCGGCAATGTCTATGGCGCATCTTACGTCCCCGAGACCCCACGCTACTACAAGGCCAAGGCCAAGAACGCCCAGGAGGCCCACGAAGCCATCCGCCCGACCAGCCTGAGCCGCAACCCCGGCTCGCTGCGGCTGGAGTCGGACCTGGGCCGCCTGTACGAGCTGAACTGGAAGCGGATGATCGCCTCGCAGATGGAAAGCGCCCGCATCGAGCGCACCACGGTCGACTTGGAAAGCGCCGATGGCCAGACCGGGATGCGCGCCACGGGTCAGGTGATCCTCTTC
>JACMOF010000342.1 GCA_014378155.1 Caulobacter sp.
GGGCCAACTGTCCGGCGGCGAGCAGCAGCGGGTGGCGATCGCCCGCGCGCTGGCCAACAGCCCCAAGCTCCTGCTGGCCGACGAGCCGACCGGCAATCTCGACCCGGCCAATTCGGCGGCGGTGTTCCAGGCGCTCTACGAGCAGGCCCGTCAGCGAGGCGTCGCGGCCCTGATCGCCACTCACAACATGGAGCTGGCCCGCTACATGGACCGGGTCTTCGCCCTGAAGGACGGCCACCTGGTTCCGCAGACCTTCTAGGCGTTGCGGGTCAAAGCAAGGCGCTCCGCATCGCCGCGTAGAAGCCCGCTTGATCGATCCGCTTGATCACCCGGGCGTTGGGCGCACGGCGGCGTAAAGCCGGATCGGCGAGCTCGATGTCGGGCAGGATGGCGTTCGAGACGCTGAGATAGCCACGCGTCAATTCGCCGATTGTCTCGACATCGACCACGGCCATCTCCGAGTCCAGGATCAAGGTCTCATCCAAGGCCAGGGCGCAGGTCAGGGCGTCGGGGTGCAGGCTGCCGTCCAGGTGCTGGGTCTCCCGCGCGAAGGCCAGGGAGGTTTCGTTGACCTTGGTGAAGAACGCCGCGCGCGGCGTGCCCAGCGCGTCCAGCGCCGCCAATTGATCCAGGGTCAGCAGGCCGTCGCGCAGGGTTTCCGTCCAGGTGACAATGCTCATCGGAAAGCCGGCATTGATCACGATCTTGGCCGCTTCGGGATCGACATAGAGGTTGTACTCGGCCGCCGGCGTGACATTGCCCACGCCGTTGTCGGTTCCGCCCATGATCCACAGGTGCTTGACGGCCTGGGCGATGCGCGGCTCGCGGAGATAGGCCAGGGCGATGTTGGTCAAGGCGGCCTGGGCGATCAGGGTGATTTGACCCGGCGCTTCCATGACCCGCCGCACGATCTCGTCGGTGGCGTGGCCAGGGGATGGACGTTGCACGGCTTTCGGAAAGTCGCTGTCGCTCATGCCGTCAGCGCCGAACACATAGGCCGCGTCCAGGGGCTCGCGCGTGAATGGCCGCTGGGCGCCCAGATAGACGGGAACCTCGCCGCCGCGCTCGCACACTTCTAGCGTCGCCAAGGCGTTCTCGGCGTGCTGCGCGAAGCCGGCATTGCCGTGGGCGATGGTGATGGCCTCGACGCTGACACCTGGCCGGCGCAGGGCGAGCATCAGGGAGAAGACGTCGTCCCCGGCGGTGTCGGTGTCGATGATCAGGCGCATGCGGCGATCTGAGCCGATCTCGGCGTCAAATCCAGCCGAAACGAAGCCCGCGACCGACCATCGCAGAGGCCGCGACAAAAAAGCTCACAATCGAACGCGGCCTCTTGCGGACAAGAACAAAAGTAGAATATAGAACAAACAAGCAACGATCTCAGGAGGGTTCCATGGTCCGCATCGCACGTGAGTCTTTGGCGCTTGTATCTGTCGCCAGCTTCGTCTGGATGATGTGCGCGGTCGCCCAGTTGGTGTCCTGAGTCGTGTAACGTTGTGAGGTGGCGAAATGTCGGGCAACGAGGGTCAGGGGTTCGTCCACCTTCGCGTGCGCTCGGCCTATTCGCTGCTCGAGGGCGCCATCAAGGCCGACAAGATCCCCGGCCTGGCCGCGGCGGCCGGAATGCCGGCGGCGGGGCTGGTTGACCGCAACAACCTGTTCGGGGCGCTGGAATATTCGGTCTACTCCAAGGACCACGGGGTCCAACCGATCATCGGCTGCGCCCTAGCGGTGTCTGGCGTCGGGCCGGGTCCGACCGAGCGCTGGGCGCGCACACCAACCATAACCTTGCTGGTCCAGAACGAGCGGGGCTATCTCAATCTCTCCGAATTGTCGTCGATCGCCTATTTGGAAAGCGGCGAGATGTCGGAACCCGTCGTCCCCTGGACCAAGGTGGTTGAGCACGCCGAGGGGCTGATCCTGCTGTCAGGCGGCACCGACGGTCCGGTTGACGCCCTGTTCGCCTCGGGCAAGACCGGCGAGGGCGAGGCCGCGCTGGCGCAGATGCAGCGGGTGTTCGGCGACAGGTTCTATGTCGAGCTGCAACGCCATGGCCTGCCGCGCCAGGCCGCCGCCGAGCCGGGCCTGGTTCATTGGGCCTATGAACACGATGCGCCGCTGGTCGCCACCAATGATGTCTATTACGCCAAGCCGGCGATGTATGACGCGCACGACGCATTGCTCTGCATTTCCGACGGCGCCTTCGTCGGTCAGGACGAGCGTCGGAGGGTAACCCCTGAGCACTGGTTCAAGCCGGCCCAGGATATGCGCAAGCTGTTCGCCGACCTGCCGGAAGCCTGCGACAACACCCTGGATATCGCCCGCCGCTGCGCCTTCATGGTGCAGAAGCGTGATCCGATCCTGCCCAGCTTTCCCACCGGCGACGGCCGCAGCGAGCCGGAAGAACTGAAACACCAGGCGCGCGAGGGCCTCAAGAAGCGCCTTGAGGGTCTGACCCTGGCGTTCGAGGAACAGGTCTATTGGGACCGGCTGGATTTCGAACTCGACGTCATAATCAAGATGGGCTTTCCCGGCTACTTCCTGATCGTGTCGGACTTCATCAAGTGGGCCAAGGACCAGGGTATTCCCGTGGGGCCTGGGCGGGGTTCGGGCGCCGGCTCGCTGGTCGCCTGGGTGCTGACCATCACTGACCTGGATCCGCTGCGGTTTGGTCTGCTGTTCGAGAGGTTCCTCAATCCTGAACGGGTCTCCATGCCCGACTTCGACATCGACTTCTGCCAGGAGCGGCGGGAAGAGGTGATCGTCTATGTCCAGGAAAAATACGGCCGCGACCGCGTGGCCCAGATCATCACCTTTGGCTCCCTGCAGGCCCGCGCCGTACTGCGCGACGTCGGCCGGGTGATGCAGCTGCCGCTGGGCCTGGTCGACCGGCTTTGCAAGATGGTGCCCAACAACCCGGCGGCTCCAGTGACCTTGGCCCAGGCCATCGAGATCGAGCCGCGCCTCAAGCAGGCCCGCGACGAGGACGGCGCCGTCAAGGCCTGCCTGGACGTCGCCCTGCAGCTGGAAGGCCTATTCCGCAACGCCTCGACCCACGCCGCCGGCGTGGTGATCGGCGACCGCCCCCTGACCCAGCTGACCCCGCTCTACAAGGATCCCCGCTCGGACCTGCCGGCTACCCAGTTCAACATGAAGTGGGTCGAGAGCGCGGGTCTGGTGAAGTTCGACTTCCTCGGCCTCAAGACCCTTACCGTGCTGGATCGCGCGGTAAAGCATCTGAAGAAGCGCGGCGAGATCGTCGATCTCACCAGCCTGCCGTTCGACGACGCCAAGACCTACGAGCTGCTTGCCTCCGGCCAGACGGTCGGCGTGTTCCAGCTGGAAAGCCAGGGCATGCGCGACACCCTGCGCAAGATGCGCTGCGGTTCGATCGAGGAGATCACGGCGCTGATCTCGCTGTACCGCCCCGGTCCGATGGACAACATCGACACCTTCGTGGACTGCAAGTTTGGCCGCAAGCCGGTCGACAACCTGCATCCCTCGCTGGAGGTGGTGCTGAAGGAGACCTACGGCGTCATCGTCTACCAGGAACAGGTGATGCAGATCGCCCAGATCCTGGCGGGCTACAGCCTGGGCGAAGCCGACCTTCTGCGCCGGGCCATGGGCAAGAAGAAGAAGGAGGAGATGGATCTCCAGAAGATCCGTTTCGTCGCCGGGGCTAAGGACAAGAACGTCCCGGAAGAACAGTCGGGCTCGATCTTCGAACTGGTGGCCAAGTTCGCCGGCTACGGCTTCAACAAGTCGCACGCCGCCGCCTACGCCCTGATCGCCTACCAGACCGCCTGGCTGAAGGCCAACACGCCCGTCGAGTTCCTGGCCGCCTCGATGAGCCTCGACTTATCGAACACCGACAAGCTGGCGGTCTTCTACCAGGACGCCCGGCGGTTTGGCATCACGGTGCGGGCGCCGGACGTCAATCGGTCAGGCGCGGACTTCGAAGTCGAGACCGGCGAGGTGCTCTACGCTCTGGGCGCCGTGCGCAATGTCGGTCTCGAAGCGATGAAGCATCTGGTGGCCATCCGCGAGGAGGGCGGGGCGTTCCGCGACATTTTCGACTTCGTCGAGCGGGTCGATCCCAAGCTCGTCAACAAGCGGGCCATCGAGAACCTGGCGCGGGCGGGGGCCTTCGACTCGTTCCACAAGAACCGCGCCCAGATCCTGGCCTCGTCCGACGTGTTGATCGCCCACGGCCAGAGCATCGCCGCCGACCGCCAGGGCGGACAGCACGCCCTGTTCGGCGGTGATCCCGCTGCTGGCCGGCCGCGCCTGAAGAAAGTCGAGCCCTGGAGCCAGGTCGACCTGCTCGACGAAGAATTGGCCGCCGTCGGCTTTTATCTGACGGGACACCCGCTGGAAGACTTGGTCGGCATGCTGCGTCGCAAGCGCACCGCCATGCTGACCGAGGTGATCCCCCAGGCCGAGGCCGGCATGGAGGCCTTCCGGATGTGCGGCGTGGTGCGTCGTCGCCAGGAACGCGCCTCGCAAAACGGCGAGCGCTTCGCCTTCGTCTCGCTGTCGGACCCAACCGGCGAGTATGAGGTGCTGTTCCCGCCCGAGGCGCTGCGAAAATGTCGCGAGGTGCTTGAACCCGGCAGGTCGGTGTCGATTAAGGTCCGCGCCAAGGCGCGCGACGGCGAGGTGCGGTTCTTTGGCGACGACGCCGAACCGATCGAAAAGGCCATCGAGAACGTGGTGGCGGGGTTGCGCATGCACCTGTCGCCCTCGGCCACCGAGATCGACGCCCTGCGCCGCCGACTGGAGCCGGCCCTCACTCAGCGCGGCGGCGGCGAGGTCAGCCTGGTCGCCGCCCTGGGCGGCGGTCGCGAGATCGAGATGAGGCTGCCGGGCCGCTACACCCTCGACGCCGCCCTGCGCGGCGCGCTGAAGACCGCGCCTGGCGTGGCGCTGCTCGAGGACGTTTGATGCGACCCTGCGCTGACCAAGACGGTCGTGGCGTCGTCTCGGACGGGCGGTCGAGCGCGTCCGGCATCGTCGAGCGAGAAGGGTCGGGCGTATTGTCGGTTTTGGACCGTTCTGGGATCGCGGTGTGGTCCGTATTCGGGAAACGCCCTCGTCTCGATCTTGGCTTTTAGGGCTTGAGGGCGTGATGGAAGGCCTTGGAATTCCGCCAGCGGCGCTTCGCGACATGGAGGCGCTGGAGCTTGCCCGCGTCTGGGTCGCCGAGCAGGGTCTGCATTGCTCCCTGCGGGTGGGGCTCTATGCGGGCGACGGCGTGCCAAGGGAGACCGCGGCTTGGGGCATTATCCTGGCCGACCTTGCGGGACACGTCGCGGACGCGCGAGCGCCGAGGGCATGGGATCGCGGGCGGACCTGCTGGACGCGCTGGTCGAAAGCTTCAACGACGAGACGGCCGTGCCCTCGTCCGCACGAACCGGTGGGAGGGGCGCAGAGGCGATCTGACGGCTGCGTCGGGATCGCGTGTGTAGGGCGCAGGATGCAGGCCTCGATCTTGCCCGAGGACTCCGGCCGATTGAAGCCTAGAGCATTTCCCGACCTGACTGCGTCAGGCCGTGAGCTCTAGTCTTCTGTTTTGACACATTTTTCTTCACGCGAACCGGAACCACTTCGCTCGAAAACTGCTCTAGCCGCGCGATCCAGGGCGGTCCAGGCCTGGGTGTTGGTTGGGCGCTGCCGCGCTTTGGGTAGCCGGGAGGGAGAAGGGTTCATGTCCCAACACCAGGGTGGATGCCAGTGCGGGCGGGTGCGCTACGCAGTGGACCTCGAACTGGACAACCTGATCACCTGCAATTGCTCGCGGCGCGACAAGCTGGGTTCGATCCTGGCCGTCGCGCCGGCCAGCGCGTACGAGCTCCCGCAGGGCGAAGACGCCATGAGCGAGTTCCGGTTCAACACCCACAAGGTCTCGCATCTGTTTTGCGAGACCTGCGGCATCGAGTCCTTTGGCCGGGGCGTCGGGCCGGACGGCGCGAAGATCGCCGCGATCAACGTCCGCTGCCTGGACGACTTGGACGTTTTCGCCTTGAAGCTGCACCAATTCGACGGCAAGTCGCGCTGAGAGTCCGGGAAACCGCGCCTACCAAGCCGAGGCGCGGCCGTTGGGCAGGCGCGCGCGGCTGAGGCGGCGCTGGGCGGCCTTGCCGTGGCCGACGATCATCGGAGTATCGCCGCCGCGCAGTAGGGGCAGGTCGTCGAGGCTGTCGGTATAGGCATAGGCCCAGCGCTTGCCATGGCCGGCGTCAGCCAGCGCTTGGCACTTGCGCTGATTGCGGCAATGGACGTCGGCGACCCAGCCGCCGGCCAGGGCTTGAGCGAGGTGCCCAGCACGATGATCGGCCTGCCCTGCGGATTGACGAGGGCGCGCGCCAGGACGATGGGGGCGGCGGTGACGATCACCACGTCCTCGCCGCGCGCCAGGTGGGCGTCGAGCGTTTCTAGGCCTGGGCCGCGCCAATGGAGTGGCAGGGTCCCGGCGTGGAAGCAGGCTGCGAAATCGGCGCAGGATTGGCGCGGATCGCGCTCGATCAGGCCGACCGTGGCGATCCATACCAGGATCGCGGCCCCGGCGCGACGGGTGCGGGGCGCGACCACCATTGGAATGGCGACCGGAGCGAACAGCATCGCGGCCAGCCAGCGCAGAGGGGAGTGGCGGACCTGCCGCCACAGCCACACGGCGGTAGAATCCCCGTCCAGCAAGGTCCCGTCGAGATCGAAAACCGCGAGCACGAGTCACCTCCACCCATTACGGCCGTCCGGAAAGGTTCGAAGAATCTTCGGCCACGAGATCCAGGCTATCGGACACCCGCTCTGTGTCAGAAACGCATGACGACCAGGTTTGCTTGTGGACAGATCAGGTTCTCTTATGGATCAGTGACGCCCAGGCCTCTTCGATGCGAGGGACGCGCCCGATGGATGGTTTCACGACGCCTCGACTGGTCGCCGAGCGGCTGCATCCACGCCATCTTGCCGACCTCGTCGCGCTACATCTCGATCCGGAGGTCTCCCGCTATCTGGGCGGGACGCGTTCGGCCGAGGCGACCACGGCCTATCTCGCGGCCAATCTCGCCCATTGGGACCGCCACGGCTTTGGGCTATGGGCCTGGTGCACGCCCGACGGCGCCTTCGTGGGCCGGGCCGGCATCCGTCCTCTGGCGGTCGAAGGCGTTCCGGAGATCGAAGTCGCCTATGCTCTGACGCGCGAGGCCTGGGGACAAGGCTATGCAAGCGAAATGACGTGCGCCCTGGTCCAACACGGTCTGGAGCGGCTAGGCCTGCGGTCGTTGATTGGCGTCGTCATGATCAAGCACCTCGCCTCGCGCCGGGTCCTGGAGAAGGCGGGGTTCGCGTTCGAGCGCGATGTCGTCGACGCGGGCGAGCCCTGCGCCCTCTAGCGGCGCAGGGCGTCGCAGTCGGGCGCGGCGACGGCATGAGCGTGCCGCTCAGCGGCTCCAAGCGGCACGTCCCGCCACCTAAGGGCTTGCTTTTTGGTCCGCTCACGCCTATCTGCCGCGCCATTCCACACGTGGACGTGCGGCGACGAAGGGGAGACATCCCGACGTTACCGTTCCGGTCCCGGTCCGAATTGTCGGAGCGGGGGTGTCCACGGAGGTTCAAC
>JACMOF010000343.1 GCA_014378155.1 Caulobacter sp.
CGGTGGCCGCCTGGTGCAGCGCGCGGGCGGGGACACCGGCCTCGCGATCCTCGGGGGTGTAGAATTGGGAAAAGTGCTGGCCGATGACCTCGTGCGGCTGGCAGCCCTTGAACCGTTGGGGGCCGGGGTTCCAGCTGAGGACGCGGCCGTCCCGATCGAGCATGTAGACGGCATAATCGGTGATTGCATCGACGAGAAGCTTATAGCGCCCGTCGTCTTGCGACGCGATGTTGTGGGACTGTGGGTCCACTATTCGCCCCCCGGCGCGCAAAGGTACATGCGGCAGGAAACGGTAAAGCGGCGTGATTGGTTCCGCCGCCGCCGTCAGGCCCGCTTGGCGGCCGGCTTGCCCAGGCCCATCACCGCGACGCGGAAGGCCTCGCCCCGCTGCTCGAAATCGGCGAACTGGTCGAACGAGGCGCAGGCGGGCGATAGCAACACGATGGCCTCCTCGCCGCTAGCGACCGCGTCGGCATAGGCGGCGGCGACGGCGGTCGCGATGTCGCCGGACTGGCGCACCGGGGCCTTGCCCTCCAAGGCCTTGCCGAAATCCTCCGCCGCCTCGCCGACCAGATAGGCCGTGGCAACGCGCGGGAACAGATCGACCAGAACGTCGATGCCGCCGGCCTTGGCCACGCCGCCGGCGATCCAGTGGAACTTCGGATAGCTCGACATCGCCTGGCGAGCGGCGTCGGCATTGGTGGCCTTGCTGTCGTTGACGAAGCGGACCTTGCCGATCTTGGCGACGGTCTCCATCCGGTGGGCCAGTCCCGGGAAGTTCATCAGGCCGTCGCAGGCCTGCTGGGTGGTCAGGCCGAGGGCGCGGGCGGCGGCGTAGGCGGCGGCGGCGTTCTGCCAATTGTGGCGGCCCGGCAGGCTGCGGGCGCGCAACAGGTCGACCATCTCGGTCACCCGGTCACCCGTGGCGTCGTACAGCATGCCTTGCAGGGCGTAGACGCCCCGGCCCATGGCCTTGCCGGCGCTGATCGGCCAGATGGTGCGGCGGTTGGCGGCGGTGATCTCGGTGCAGATCTGCTGGCACCACGGATCATCCACCCCGATGATCGCCGTGTCGCCCTTGCCTTGGTTCTGGAAGATCTTGCGCTTGGCGGCGATGTAGCCGTCCATGCCGCCGTGACGGTCCAGATGGTCGGGCGAGATGTTCAGCAGCACCACGGCGTCGGCGTGCAGGCTGGTGGTCAGGTCGAGCTGGTAGGACGAGAGTTCCAACACATAGACGGCGCCGCCGTGCATGTCTTCCAGGCCCAGCACGCCCTCGCCGATATTGCCGCCCACGCGGGTGTCGCGGCCGGCCTGTTTGAAGATGTGGCCGATCAAGGCCGTGGTTGTCGACTTGCCGTTGGTGCCAGTGATGGCGATGATCTTCGGCTTCTTGTGCTCGGGCGCGGCGTTGACCGTCCGGGCGAACAGCTCGATGTCGCCCAGGATCTCGACCCCGGCCGCCTTGGCCTTGCCCACCGTCCAGTGCGGTTTGGGATGGGTCAGCGGCACGCCCGGCGACAGCATCAGGGCGGCGTAGTCGCTCCAGTCGCCGGTCGACAGATCGACGACGTTCAGGCCCTCGGCCACGGCGGCCTGGCGGCTCTCGGGCTTCTCGTCCCAAAGCGCCACCTTGGCCCCGCCGGCGATCAGGGCGCGAGCAGCCGTCAGCCCTGTCCGGCCCAAGCCGAACACAGCGACGGTCTTGCCCTCGAAACCGCGGACCGGGATCATGGCGCGCCCCTTCCTATCTCAGTTTCAGGGTGGCGAGGCCGAGGAAGCCGAGCATCATCGCCACGATCCAGAAACGGATCACGACGGTGGACTCGGCCCAGCCCAGCTTCTCGAAATGGTGATGGATCGGCGCCATCAGGAAGATGCGCTTGCCGGTCTTCTTGAAGTAGCCGACCTGGATCATGACGCTCAGCGCCTCGACCACGAACAGGCCGCCGACGATGCCCAGGACCAGCTCGTGCTTGGCGCAAACGGCAATGGCGCCCAGCGCCCCGCCCAGGGCCAGCGACCCGGTGTCGCCCATGAAGATCTTGGCGGGCGGCGCGTTGTACCAGAGGAAGCCCATGCCCCCGCCGATGATCGCGCCGCAGACCACGGCCAACTCACCGACGCCGGGCACGAAATGCAGGTTCAGATAGTCGGCGAACTTGTAGTTGCCCACGAGGTAGGTGATCAGGCCAAAGGTCGAGGCGGCGATCATCACCGGCACGATGGCCAGGCCGTCCAGGCCGTCGGTCAGGTTCACCGCATTGGAGAAGCCGGCGATCGTGACGGCGGCAAAGGCCACGTAGAACCAGCCCATATTGATCACCAGGGCCTTGAAGAACGGGAAAACCATCGAGGTTTCGAGCCCGGGCGTCATCGACTCCTTGGGGGCGAACAGGATGAGCACGACCGCGGCGATGATCGAGACGACGAACTGGGCGATCAACTTCTGAATGCTGGAGAGGCCCGCCGTGGTCTGTTTGGTGACCTTGGCGTAGTCGTCCATGAAGCCCAGCACGCCGAAGCTGCCGGTGATCACCAGCACGACCCAGACATGGACGTTCTTGAGGTCGGCGAACAGCAGCGAGCCGACGAACAGGCCGGCCAGGATCATGAAGCCGCCCATGGTGGGCGTGCCGGCCTTCTCGGTGATGTGGCGGGCGATGCCGTCCGTGCGGATCGGCTGGCCCTTGCCCTGCTTGGCCTTCATCCAGCGGATGAAGCGCGAGCCCATGGCCACGGCCACCACATAGGCCGTCAGCATCGACATGCCGGTGCGGAAGGTCAGGTACTTGAACAGGTTGAGGACCGGCACATGCTCGTGCCCGCCTCGCGACAGCCACTCATAGAGAAAATACAGCATCAACCCTGTCCTTCGAGATCGAGCGCGGCCAGCGCGGCGGCCACGGCCCCCGCGCGCGACCCGTTCGAACCCTTCACCATCACCACGTCGCCCGCCCTCATCGCCGAGACGACCAGAGGCGCGAGTTCGGCGGCGCTTTCGGCATAGCCGCCGCGTCGAGTCGGCGGTAGCGCTTCCCATAAAGATTTCATTAACGGTCCGGCGCAGAACACCAGATCGATGTCGGCGGCGGCGATCGGGGTGGCCAGCTCACTGTGAAAACGACCGCTCTGCGGGCCCAGTTCCAACATGTCGGTCAGCACCACGATGCGTCGGCCGGCCACCTGGCGCGCGCCCAGGGTCTTCAGCGCCGCCTGCATCGAGATCGGGTTGGCGTTGTAGCTTTCGTCCACGAGCGTGAAGGTTCCGCCCGGGATCTTTACCACCCGCTCGGCGCCACGCCCCTCGATCGGCTCGAACTCGGCCAGGGCCGCCAGGGCGGTGTCGCGATCGACGTCCAGAGCTTCCAGCATCAGCAGCACGCACAGGCTGTTGAGGCCCCAATGGACGCCGGTCTGCAGGATCGGGAACTGGATCGTCTCGCCACGCAGCACGGCGGTGAGGGTCGCGCCCTGGGCGCTGGCGGCGAACGCGGTCAGTTGCGCGGTGACGCCCTCGCCCGTGCCGAAACTCCAGACCTCGGCCCCGGCCTTCTCGGCCTCGGCCTTGGGCAAGCTGTACCAGGGATTGTCGGCGTTCAGCACCGCCACGCCGTTGGGCTCGAGACCTGCGAAGATCTCGGCCTTGGCGCGGGCGACGCCCTCTTCGCCGTCGGCGAAGTTCTCCAGATGCACCGGGCCGACCGTGGTGATGGCCACCGCGTGCGGACGGATGAAGTTCGACAGCGGGATGATCTCGCCGCTGTGGTTCATGCCGACCTCGAACACCGCGCGCTGGGTGTCGCGCGGCATGCGCGCCAGGGTCAGGGGCACGCCGATATGGTTGTTGTACGACTTGACCGAGGCGTGGGCCTTGCCCGCGCGGCGCAGGCCCGCCTCGACGGCGCGGGTGACGCTGGTCTTGCCGACCGAGCCAGTCACCGCCCCGCGCCGCGTTTGGGGCGCGCGCTCGCGGGCGGCGACGCCCAGGCGCTCCAGGGCCAGGAAGGTGTCCTCGACCAGCACGGCCGGGGTGGCGACGGGCTTGGAGACCAGGGCCCCGGCCGCGCCCTTGTCAGTGATCTGGACGATGAACTCATGACCGTCCCGGGCGCCCGACAGGGCCACGAACAGGTCGCCTGGCGCGATGCTGCGGCTGTCGATCGATACGCCGGTGGCCTCGAAGGCCCCCAGCACCTGGCCGTGGGTCGCGCCGGCGATCTCGTCAGCCGTCCAGAGGGCGTTAGACATGGGCCGCCTCCAAAGCCTTCGCAGTTTCGGTGACGTCGTCGAACGGATGGTTCACGCCGGCCACCAGCTGGCCCTGCTCGTGACCCTTGCCAGCCACCACCAGCACATCGCCGTTAGACAGCAGCGCCGCCCCGGCCCGGATGGCTTCGCGTCGGTCGCCAAACTCCTGGGCGCTCGGCGCGGCGGCCAGGATGGCGGCGCGGATCGAGGCCGGCTCTTCGGAGCGGGGATTGTCGTCGGTGACGATGGCGACGTCGGCGAGGCGCGCGGCGATCTCGCCCATCAGGGGCCTCTTGCCGCGATCGCGGTCGCCGCCGGCCCCGAACACCACGATCAGCTTGCCCTGGGTGTGAGGGCGCAGGGCCGCCAGCACCGTCTCCAGGCCGTCGGGGGTATGGGCGTAGTCGACATAGGCATCGCCGCCGCGCGCGCCGGTCCCGACCCGCTGCAGCCGGCCGGCCGCGCCTTCGAGATGTTCGAGGGCGGCGATCGTCGCCTCGAGGTCTTCGCCCGTCGCAAGGCAGAGGCCCGCCGCGACCAGGACGTTGGAGGCCTGGAAATCCCCGGCCAGCGGCAGCAGCACGTCGAACTCCCGCCCCTGGGCGGCGATCCTCAGGCGCTGGCCCTCCGGCATGGGGGTGCGCGAGACCAGCTTGAGCCCCTGTCCATCATGGCCGACCGACAGGATCGTCTGGCCGGAGGTGACGGCGGCCGAGGCGAAGGCCGGGAAGGCGTCGCTGTCGGCGTTGAGCACCGCGGTGCGGGCGCGCGGCAGCAGGGTCTCGAACAGCCGCAGCTTGGCCGCGCGATAGGCGCCCATGGTGCCGTGGTAGTCCAGGTGGTCCTGGGTGAAGTTGGTGAAGCCGGCGGCGGCCAGGCGCACGCCGTCCAGCCGCCGCTGGTCGATGCCGTGCGACGAGGCCTCGACCGCCAGGTGGGTCACGCCCATGCCGGCCAGCCTGGCCATCATCTCGGCGACATCGGCGGCGTCTGGCGTGGTCAGGCCGGGCGGGGTCAGTTGCTGGTCCGCGACGCCCGGCGCGCTGACCACGACTCCAAGCGTGCCCATGCTCGCGGCCTTGTGGCCGAGGCGGGCGTAAATCTGACGGGCGAAGCCGGCGACCGAGGTCTTGCCGTTGGTGCCGGTCACCGCGATGCAGGTTTGCGGCTGCTCGCTCCAGAACTGGGCGGCGGCCAGGGCATAGGCGCGGCGCAGGTCGCGGGCGTGGACGGTCGGGACCGCCAGGCTGTCGACATCGTCCGGAGCGAGGATGGCGGCGGCGCCCGAGGCGATGGCGGCGTCAATGAAACTGCGACCGTCGGCCTTGCTGCCCGGCAGGGCCGCGAACAGGAACCCGTCGGCCACCTTGCGGCTATCGGCGGTGACCCCGGTGATGACGGGATCGACCACGCAGGGCCGGTTGAGGATCTGGGAAAGGGTCTTGCTCAAAGTCCCGCCTCCGGTGCGGCTTTCGGCGACTGGGCCACAGTGAAGATGTCGGCCTGGCGCTTGACGCCCAGGAACGGCGCGATGCGGTCGATGACCCGGCCGGCGGCCGGCGCGGCCACCCAGCCGCCGGTCGAGAAGCCCGAGGTCTTGGCGTTGCCCTTGGGCTCGTCCAGCAGGACCAGCACGAAATAGCGATCGGCCTCGAGCGGGCCCTCGGTGGGGAAAACCGCCGCGAACGACGAGACCTGGCGTTGGTGGTTATAGCCCTTGAGCGCGGGATCGTACTTCTCGCCCGTGCCTGTCTTGCCGCCCACCGTCAGGCCCGGGATGTTGGCCGACTTGCCGCTGCCGCCGGTGACGTTGGCGCGCATGATCCTCAGCATCTGTTGCGAGGTCTCCTCCGAGATCGCGCGCGGCGCCTCGGGGCGCACGCCCGGCGCGCGCTTCAGGATGGTCAGCGGCTGAAGCGTGCCGCCGTTCAGCAGCGCCCCCATCGCCTGGGCCAGGGCCAGGGGCGACACATTGATGCCGTGGCCAAACGAGGTGGAGGCCACCGCGTCGTCGTCCCACTTCTTCGGGGTCAGGGGGCGGGCCGATTCCAGCAGCTCCACCTTGGCCGGCTTGGTCAGGCCCAGGGCGTTGAAATAACGGCTCAGGCGCTCGCCGCCGATCCGCTCGGCCAGCATGGCGGTGCCGATGTTGGACGAGTGCTGGAACACCTCGACGAGGGTCAGGATCTTCTTGGCGGCGTGGAAGTCGTGGATCGTCCGGTAGCCCAGCTTGAACGGCTCGCGGGCGTCGAAGGTCGAGGCCGGCGTCGCCGCCCCGGTGTCCAGGCCGATGGCCACAGTGAAGGCCTTGAAGGTCGAACCCATCTCATAGACCGAGGCCGCGGCGTGGTTGGTCATCTGCTCGCTGGACGCCTGGTTCAGCTGGTTGGGGTCGTAATCCGGATAGCTGATCATGCCGAGGATCTCCCCGGTATGGATGTTGGTCACGATGCCGACCGCGTCCTTGGCCTGGAACTCGATCGCGGCCTTGCGGACCTCGTCCTCCAGGGCGGCCTGGACGCGCAGGTCGATCGACAGCGCCGTGGCGCCGTCCGGACCCTTGGCGGCGGCGTCGCGCACGGTCTTGTCCAGCGCCTTCTCGGCCCCGGACAGGCCCAGGCCGCCCTTGTCGACGAAGCCGATGAAGTGGGCGGCGCTGGCGCCCAGCGGATAGACCCGGCGCGCCTGTTCCTCAAACTGCACGCCCGGCAGGCCCAGGTCGAAGATCGCGTCCTTCTCGGCGGGCGTCATGCCGCCCAGCACGAAGCTGCGGCGCGGACCCGAGACGGCTTCGTTGATCCGCTTGACCGGCACCTGCGGCAGGGCCTTGGCGAGCGTGACGCGGGTGGCCTTGGCGTCCCAGACTTCCTTGGGATCGACATAGAGCGCGTAGTGGGTCAGATCCACCGCCAGGAGCTGGCCGTTGCGATCGACCAGGTCGCCGCGCGCGCCCGCGGTCGAGGCCAGATAGCTGTTGCCGCCGACCTTGGAGAACACCGCCGCCCAGGTCGCGCCCAGGGCCAGGACGGTGAAGGCCAGGCCGAAGATCGCCATGACGAAGAAGATGCGGATGCGGGTGTCGTCTTCCGGGCGGGCTGCGGCGCGCGAGCGCTCGAAGGCGTGCTCCAGCCGCCAGACCCGCTCGATCAGCCAGCGCCAGGCGCGGGGTGCGCCGCCGGGGGCGAGATTGGACAGGCTCATCGCGGAGCCTCTGCGGGAGCCGGCTGAGACGAGAGCTGGGGCGGCGGATAGTCGTCGGGCGTCGCCTCGGGCGCCCCGGCGGTGGCCGCCGCCCCGGCCGCGCTGACCGACGGCGCGGCCGGGGCGTGGGCGACGGGCGCATTGCGCGCCAGGTCGATCAGGGCGTCCTCGGTGGTTTCGTGCTCAGGCTTGATTGGCCCGAGGTTTCGGCTCGCGGCGTACTGCTCGATGCGGCCCGGGCGCTCGAGGTAGGCGACCTCGGCTTTCAGCAACCGAACCCGGACCTTCTCATCGACGATCTGCTGCTCGACCGAGGCGATCTGGGCGCGCTCGCGGCCGGCGAAGGTCTTGGCCATGTAGACGCCCAACACCAAGGCGATCAGCAGGCACAGGCAAACCAGCTCCACCACCCGGAAGCCCCGTATGCGCCGATCGAACATGCTCGACAGGCTCATCGGGCGTCACTCCACACCGGAGCCTGCGTCCGCACGGCGGCGCGCAGCTTCGACGAGCGGGCGCGCGGATTGACGGCCAGTTCGGCCTCGCCCGGCGCGATGGCCTTGGACGAGATCAGCTGGAAGCTGGCCGGCGCGCCGGCCGGGGCCTGCGGCAGGTGGCGCGAGCCGCCCGGCGTGCGCCCGGCCCGCTCGGCCAGGAAAGTCTTGACGATGCGGTCTTCCAGCGAATGGAAGGTGACCACGGCCAGCCGGCCGCCCGGCTTCAGCACCCGCTCGGCGGCGACCAGCCCGGCCTCCAGCTCTTCCAGCTCGGCGTTGACGGCGATCCGCAGGCCCTGGAACGAGCGGGTGGCCGGATGGGCCTTGGCGCCCTTGCGTCCGCCCAGGGCGCGCTCGATCACATGGGCCAGGTCCAGGGTGCGGGTGAAGGGCCGCTCGGCCCGGCGCTTGACTAGGAAGCTGGCGATGCGGCGCGAGGCGTGCTCCTCGCCATAGACGTAGAGGATGCGCGCCAGCTCGACCTGGTCCAGGTCGTTGACGAGGTCGGCGGCCGTGGGGCCGTCGGCGCCCATGCGCATGTCCAGGGGGCCGTCGCGCATGAAGGAAAAGCCGCGCTCGGCCTCGTCGAGCTGCATGGAAGACACGCCAAGATCCAGGGTTACGCCGTCAACCGACGCATCCTCCAGATACGCCGTGATTTGCGAGAAACGGTCCTCGATCAGCCGAAAGCGACTATCCGTCGCGGAATTGGCCGTCGCGGAATTGGCTGTCGCGGAATTGGCCGTCGCGGTGAATTCGGCGGTGAAGCGCTGGACGCTGGGATCGCGGTCGAAGGCGATGACCGTCGCGCCGGTGGCCAGGATGGCGCGGGTGTAGCCGCCAGCCCCGAAGGTGCCGTCGATGACCACGTCGCCAGGGCCTGCCGCCAAGGCGCCGACCACTTCGCCCAGCAACACCGAGACGTGCGGCGCGACCTCGGGAGGGGTGTCGGAAAGCTCGGTCATGCGACGCCGCCGATCCGCGCGGTGCGCTGCTGGGCGCGCATGGCGGCCAAGCCGTCGCGGGCCAGTTCGCGCTGCTCGGCGCGGTGGGCCTGGAAGGCCTCGCGCGACCAGATCTGGAACCGCTCGCCCAGGCCGACCACGGCGACCCACTCGGTCAGGCCGAACATCTCGCACAGGGTGTCGGGAAGCGTGATGCGGCCGGCGGTGTCGAACGACAGCTTGGCCATGCCGCCCAGCACGCTGACCTCGAGGGCCGAACGCAGCGGGTCGCCGAAAGGCAGCTCCTCGATCACGCCCTGGTACCGGTCAAACAAGCTTTTCCCGCCAGCTTCAAGGCAATCGGCTTCGATGGAAGGAAAGCAGAAGATCCCGTCGAACGGGCCCGAGAGCGTGGCGCGGAAATCCTGCGGCACAACGATGCGCCGCTTGCTGTCCAGCTGCTTCTCGAACGTCGAGAGAAACACCCCACTACCCCTATCGAAAAGCCCGCCGCCGGACGCCCTGACACGCTCGCTCCGGCAGAACTGGGTTAACATGGGATTGATTGGGAGACAATGACACCAACAGGCGTTTCGCCGCGAAAACAAAGGTGTCGCGGCGGGTGTTCACAGAGCCCGTGAATCTATCAACAGAACATACACAGAACATGTTAAGACTTCGGCTGGCGCTAGACTCGCTGAACGCCTTGCGAACACGGGAATGAGCGCATCGACCCGGCTCGCGCGGTGGACAAGCGGGGGTAAAACCCACTTTCGCGAAAGGTGGCGGCTGGGGACAGGCGCATGCGCCTGTCCCCATTCTGGCGCGCGAAATGGACCAGATGGTCTGTAAGCCGGGTTCTGTCTGACGTCCGCCCCTCCCGAAAGAAAGACGACCGCGAGACGGCCATTCCTCTGGACCGCCCCTCGCGGGACGGTTCTCGCGACCTACCCGGACCCTCTCAGCCAGTGACGGCCTATCCGACGCGAGGCCGGCGCGGGGTCCCTATTCGGTCTTGCTCCAGGCGGGGCTTGCCATGCCGTCCCTGTTGCCAGGTCCGCGGTGGGCTCTTACCCCACCCTTTCACCCTTCCCGCCCCGAAGGGAGGAGGTTTGCTTTCTGTGGCGCTATCCCTGGGATCGCTCCCGGCGGGCGTTACCCGCCGCCTTGTCACCGTGGAGCCCGGACTTTCCTCGACCTTCTTGCGAAGACCGCGACCGCCCGACCATCTGGTCCGGGAGGGTGTTTGACGGGTCCGGGACGACGGGTCAACAGATAGTCGCCCGCGAGATCCCTCTCTCTTTGAGAGGGAGGAGCCCGCCGCCAAAGGCGGTGGGAGGGTGAGAGGTTTCACCGGTGGCCGGAGAACCCTAGGTTTTCGTTGCGCATCGAGACTTGAAACCGAAAGGGCCATGACGACCGCAGCGCTTGGTCTGAGAAACTGTAACCTCTCACCCTCCCACCGCTTCGCGGCGCCCCCCCTCTCTCTATGAGAGAGAGAAACCAACCCGCATCAGCCGCGCGATCGGATGCTCGCCCAGCGCCGCGATCACCCCCGCCCGATCTGCCTCGCCCTTGTTCTGCGACAGTTTGAAGGTCCCCTGCAATCGATCGACGTTCAACCGCGCGCCGATGATCCCGCGTGACAGCGCCCCGAACTTGGCAGGGCTCATCTTGGCGCGGGTCCAGGGCGGCTTGGGTAGAAGATGCGCCTCCTCCTGGGCCGAGAGGTCGTCGAGCAGGGCCACCAGTTCGTCGTCATCGAGCACCGCGACCGAGCCCTCGGCCTCGACCGACAGGTAGTTCCAGGTCGGAACCTGGTCTTTGCGGTCGGCGTACCAGTCGGGGCTGACATAGGCGTCCGGCCCCGTCGCCAGGGCCACGGCGCGGAAGCCCTGGACGATGTGCGGCGACAGCACGTTGCCGCGTGACAGGTGGAAGTCGAGCGCCACCTCGCCGTCACCGAGCTCGCGGAGCACCACCGGCGCCTGGGCCACGAACGGACGTCCGCCCACGGCGGCGGCGAGGGTCACGAACGGATGGGCGGCGATGAAGGCCAGAAGGGTCTCGCGGTCCTCGACGTGGAATGGCTCGGCCGGATGCATCAGCCGGCGGCGCGCAGCAGGGCCACGAGCCGGGCGCGAGTCTCGCCATCGGCGACGCCGTCGAAGCGGGTCTGCAGCCAGTGGCGCTGGAAGGCGGCGACCACGGTCGTGGTCCATTCGTCGTACTTGCCCGACGGCGCGCAGTTGTAGCCCAGGCGGGTCAGGCCGGCCTGCAGCGCGAAGACACCCGTGCCCCCCTCCCCCTCGCCCAGCGGCGCGCCCGGCGAGGGCGGCGGCTCGACCCACAGGCCGTGCCCGGCCTCGGCCAGGCGCTTCCACGGGAACAGCTCGCCCGGATCGATCTTGCGCCCGGGGGCGATGTCGGAATGGCCCAGCACGCGGTCGTCGTCGATGGTCCAGCGCGAGCGGATATCGGCCAGCAGGTTGATCACCGCCGCGACCTGGGCGTCGGGAAAGGCGCGATAGCCGAACTCGTGGCCGGGATTGACGATCTCGATGCCGATCGAGGCCGAGTTGATGTCCTTGACGCCCTTCCAGAAGGCGGCCCCGGCGTGCCAGGCGCGGCGCTCCTCGGGCACCAGGCGCAACACCGCGCCGTCCTCGTCGACCATGTAGTGAGCCGAGACCTTGGCCTCGGGATCGCAGAGACGCGCCAACGCCGCCGCCCCGGTCTCCATGCCCGTATAGTGCAGGATCACGCAGTCGGGGATGGCCTTGCGAGCGTCGAAGTTCGGCGACGGCGCGTCGACGGGTGTCATTGAAAACGGTTCCTCATCAGCAGGATCAGCGGCATGACCTGGTTCTTGCGCAGGGCGATGATCAGCACGCCCACCAGGGCCAGCGCCGTGCCGATTCCCATCCGGACGTCGAAGTGATCGTGCGTGATCAGCACGCCCAGGCCAATGGTCATCAGCGGAGTCATCAGGGTCAGCGGCGCGATCAGATTGGCTTCGTGGCGTTGGATCAGCCCGTAATAGGTGGTGTGGCCCAGCACCGACACCACCAGGGCCGAGAACAGCACCGCCGCCACGAAGGGCCAGCCGGCATGGGCGGCCAGCCCCAAGCCGCCCGGCTCGAACACCGCGCTCAACGCCGCCAGGGGCGCGACGGCGGTGAAGCCGACCGAGGCCTGGGACTGTAGGGGGTTCACCCCCCCGGTCTGCTTCATCATCACCGCGCCGAGCGAGCCGGTGAAGGCCGAGCCGACGATGAACCACAGGCCCGGCGATAGCTGAAATCCATGCGGGCTCCACATCAGCACCACCGCCCCCGACAGGGTCAGGGCGATGCCCAGGGCGCGCTTCCAGCGGACCTTCTCGCCCAGCAGCACCACCGACAGGATCGTCGTGAACGGCACGCCGACCTGAATCACCACGGCGGCGGCCGAGGGCGAGGCGGTCTTGAAGCCCATGAACAGC